>JAGLBQ010000190.1 GCA_023146675.1 Cocleimonas sp.
ATGTTTCCGCCTCGTCAAAATACATTATTTTAATTGCTCGAAGATAATAAAAAGCCCCGATAACCGACATGACAACAGCAAAAACAGCTAACCAGACTAAATCCGCACCGACAACAGCCTGAATAACGGATAGTTTTGCATAAAAACCAACCGTTGGTGGTACGCCCGCCATTGAGAATAAAAACAGTAGCATCATGAAAGCAACCCAGGGATGACGCGAGCTTAGCCCTTTGAGATCTGTCAACTCATCTGCCTCAGATTTTCTACTACTGAGAAAAATAATAACGGCAAATCCACCCATTGAAATAATCGCATAAGTAATAATGTAGAACATTGAAGCAGCATAGCCTGCTTCATTTGCAGCAAGAATACCCATTGCAACAAAGCCCATATGTGAGATCGTTGAATAGGCTAACATACGCTTTAAGTTAGTCTGAGCAATTGCAATCACATTACCAACAAAGAGTGACAATGCTGCAAGTAAAATAAGTATTTGCTGCCATCCATCCGACATTCCACCCAATGCTTCAACTAATAAGCGTAAAACCATTGCGAATACTGCAATTTTCGGCGCTGCACCTAAAAACATAGTAATAGCGGTTGGCGCTCCATGATAAACATCAGGAATCCACATATGAAAGGGTACAACGCCTAACTTAAAGCCAAGACCAACCAGAATGAATGAAAGACCTAACAATAAACCGATATTATTCATGATTGAATCTTGTGCTGCAAGATTGGTAGCAATTGTCTGCAAATTAAGACTGCCACTTAGACCATAGATAATAGACATACCGTAAAGCAACATACCTGATGCGATTGCACCCAGTACAAAATATTTCATCGCCGCTTCAGAAGCAACGCCATTATCACGTCTAAAGGCAACCATTGCATAGAGACTTAATGATAATAGCTCTAAGCCCAAATAAACGAGCAACATGGTCTTCGCTGAAATCATCACCATCATGCCCAATGTCGCGAATAGCCCTAAGGTAAATAACTCACCTTTAAACATATTACGATCTTTTAAATAGGGGCGTGAATAGGCAAAGACAGCCATTGTAATTAAAAGTACAGAAATTTTAAGCACACGCGCCATCGGATCAGCAACAAACATATCATTAAAGGTGGTGATTACCGTGGAACTATCCGTTCCGCTATAAACCATCCATGCTGTCATCGCTAAGCTGAGTTGCGCAATGATATAGGTGACTAAACGATTCTCATCATTAACAAAAAGATCAACTAATAACACAACACACGTCGCTACCAGCAAAAATATTTCTGGATAGGCGGGTGCAATTTCTGATAAATATCCTGACATCTTTAGTCCTATAGTCTTCTATTTACGGCAAGAGCAACTTAGAAGTGGTTGCTTGCTGAATAATATGATCAATTGTATCTGACATTACATGGGTTAATGGATCAGGCCATAAGCCTAAAACAATCACCGCGATAGCAAGTACGGCCATCATAAAAAATTCACGTCTATTTAAGTCATTTAGTGCGCCTACATTTTCATTAGCGATATCACCTAGAATGACTCGTTTAACCAACCATAACGTATATGCTGCGCCCACTATCAAGGTCGTTGCAGCAAGGAAAGCTATCCAGAAATTGGCTTTGAAACTGGCTAGAATCACCATAAATTCACCGACAAATCCCGATGTACCTGGCAATCCTGTATTTGCCATGGCAAATAAGATAAAGAAGGCACCAAAGATTGGCATCCTATTCACTACACCGCCGTAAGCTGATATTTCTCGTGTGTGCATGCGATCATATAAAACACCGATAGAAAGGAACATTGCACCTGAAATAAAGCCATGTGAGACCATTTGTACCATGCCACCTTGAATAGCAAGCGCAGAACCATTCGTATCACCCCCATTATTCGCAACGATTGGATAGATCAGGAAGAAACCTAGGGTAACAAAGCCCATATGTGCAATGGATGAGTAAGCAACTAGCTTTTTCATATCCGTTTGTACTAATGCAATAAAGCCAATATAAACAACTGCCACCAATGACATAAAGATGACCAGCCAAGCTAGCTCTTGTGCCGCATCAGGAACCATAGGTAGGCTAAAACGTAAGAAACCATAGCCTCCTATTTTTAGCATAATCGCAGCCAGTACAACAGAGCCTCCTGTGGGCGCTTGTACATGAGCATCAGGCAACCATGTATGAACGGGCCACATCGGAACTTTGACACCAAATGCGATCAAAAATGATAGAAAAATAAGAATCTGCGGCGTCATTCCAAGCTTTAGCTCATGCAAATCTGCAATAGCAAAGCTTCCGCCTTGCGAGTACATATAAATCAAGCTAATCAGCATAAAGACAGAGCCAAAAAAGGTATAAAGGAAGAATTTCATCGTTGCATAAACACGATTATCGCCTCCCCAAACACCAATCACTATAAACATAGGGATTAGCATTGCCTCAAAGAACACATAAAACAGCATTGCATCCTGAGCCGCGAACACACCATTGATAATACCTTCCATTATTAGGAAAGCAGCCATATAGTGACCTGGCTTTTTCTGAATCACTTCCCAGCCAGCAACAACAATCAAGACTGTTGTAAAGGTATTCAACAGAATCAACGGCATTGAGATTCCATCAACGCCCAAATGATAGTTAATCTTAAAGGGTTCAATCCATGGCGCTAGCTCTACAAACTGCATTGCATAGCCTTCGGCATTGAATCCTGTCCAGAGAAAAAGACTGAGAAGGAGGGTCAACACACTTACAACAAGCGCTAGCGGACGCGCCACCCTTTTCTCTGGGGAAAATAAAACAATAATTCCGCCAATAATGGGCAACCATACTAAGACGCTAAGCAAATATCCATCAAACATGCTTCACTCCAAATACCAACCAACTCACAATAAATAAGACTCCAATAATCATTGCAAAAGCATAGTGATATAAATAACCCGTCTGGAGTTTGCGGATAACTCCTGAGAACCAACCAACCAGTTTTGCTGAACCATTGACAACAACCGTATCAATCACAAAGCGATCTCCTGCTTTAAATAATCCCTTACCAAGTGCTAACGCACCACCTGCAAATACCTTCTGATTAAAATCATCGGCATAGTATTTTTTATCCAATAAAGTATATAGCCAGTGAAACTTATTATAGAAAAATTCTGCAATTGATTGGTTTTTCAAATAGATATACCAAGCACTACCTAAACCTGCCATTGCTAACCAGAATGGGGGCTGCATAATACCGTGCAAGACAAAACCAAATATTCCGTGATAGCCTTCTTTTAATGTCGCAATCGCTTGATGTGAATCACCGACATGAATAACACCACTAAAGAAGTCACCCACCACCATTGGATAAACAAAATAACCTGCTAGTACTGATGGAATTGCCAATGCAATCAGTGGAATCGTGACAACCTTCGGAGATTCTTTTAAATGCGCTTTAGTATGATCATCCATGCGCTCTTCACCGTGAAAGACGAGAAAGAACATTCTGAAACTATAAAAAGCGGTAACAAATACTCCCAATAAGACCATCACATAGGCATAACTTGCTGCGCCTAACTCTGAATGGTGCACCGCTTCAATAATCATATCTTTAGAGAAGAAGCCTGAAAAGAAGGGGAATCCAATCAATGCCAACGAGCCTATCAATGATGTCCAATAGGTAATCGGCATATATTTCTTTAAGCCACCCATCTTGCGAATATCCTGCTCATGATGCATGGCGATAATCACAGAACCTGCTGCCAAGAAAAGCAATGCTTTAAAGAAGGCATGCGTCATTAAGTGAAATACACCTGCGCTATAAGCCGATGCACCTAATGCAACCGTCATATAACCAAGTTGGGATAGTGTTGAATAAGCAACAACGCGCTTAATATCATTTTGCACGATACCAATCAGCCCCATAAAGAAGGCTGTAGTTGCTCCAATCACTAACACAAAATTCAATGCAGTATCAGACAACTCAAAAATGGGTGACATACGCGATACCATAAAGATACCTGCGGTGACCATCGTTGCGGCGTGAATCAATGCTGAAATAGGGGTAGGACCTTCCATTGAATCAGGAAGCCAAACATGTAATGGAACCTGTGCTGATTTACCCATTGCACCGATAAATAATAAAATCGCTGTAACCGTCATTAGTGACCATTCCTGTCCTGGAATGAGCGTTACGGTGATATCTGCTATTTCAGGCAACTTAGCAAATACTTCTTTATAATCTAGCGAACCTGTATAGGCAAAAATTGCAGCTATACCGAGTAAAAAGCCGAAATCACCCACTCTATTAACAAGAAAGGCTTTCATATTGGCAAAAATAGCGGTATCACGTGTTGACCAAAAGCCAATCAATAGATAAGACACTAAGCCCACTGCTTCCCAACCAAAGAATAACTGCATAAAGTTATTCGACATGACCAGCATTAGCATGGAGAAAGTGAATAAAGAAATGTAGCTAAAGAAGCGTTGATAACTATTGTGACCTGCTTTACTTGTTTTCGGCCAGTTATGCTCGTCATCCGACATATAACCAATAGTATAAATATGAACCATTAGTGATACGAAAGTAACCACAACCATCATCATTGATGTCAGGTTATCAATCAAAAAGCCAATTTCAAACTTTACCCCTTCAACCTCCATCCATGTATAGACGGAGCCATTATAGGTATTACCACCAAGAGCAATATGGACAAAAACAGTGACTGATAGCAAGAAAGCAATACCAACACCCGCAAGCGTAGCGGTATGCGCGCCTTTACGGCCAATTTTTTCACCCAAAAAACCTGCAATCATTGATCCGATTAAAGCAGCAAGCGGAATGGCAAGATAGATAAGTTCCATAGTCATTACCCCTTCATTTGATCAAGTTCTTGCACATTGATCGTGCGACGGTTTCTAAACAAAACCACAAGTATTGCCAAACCAATAGCGGCTTCAGCAGCAGCAACGGTAAGAATAAAGAAGACAAAAACTTGCCCAGCCATATCACCTAGATAATGTGAAAAAGCGATGAAGTTCATATTCACTGCCAATAGCATCAATTCGATACACATCAACAAAATGATCATGTTTTTACGATTTAGGAAGATGCCCGCAATACTGATTGAGAACAGCAGACCACCTAGTATGAGAAAGTGCGATAATGGGATCATTTACAGTTTCTCCTCTGTTTTCATTTTAACAATGCGTAAACGGTCACTACTTTTAGTGCGAACTTGTTCCGTAATATTTTGACGTTTAGTAAAGTCATTACGCTTGCGCATGGTTAAAGAAATAGCTGCAATAATCGCAACCACTAAAATAACGGCTGCCAGCTCGAAGGGGTAAACATATTCGGTATACAGGATCTCACCGAGTGCTTCCGTATTACTATAGGTTGCGGGCATCGCATCGGGTATCGCCATTGTAAAGACATCTGAACTTACCACTAAGACAATTTCAGCAGCGATAACAACAGCCACTAAGATACCAACAGGAAGATAGCGAATAAAACCTTCTCTCAAAGGGTCAATGTTAATATCTAGCATCATGATAACAAAAAGAAAAAGCACCATCACTGCGCCAACATAAACAAGCACCAATACGACGCCTAAAAACTCAGCTTCAAGTAGAATCCATGTTGCAGCACTCGTGAAAAATGCCAATATTAAAAATAATGCTGCATAAATAGGATTACGCATTGTCACCACGCCAACGGCGGAGACAACGGTTACCGTTGCAAACACATAAAAGATGAACAGCTCAAATGTCATTTATATAATCTCTATCAGTGGTTCTATCGGTAAGGCGCATCGGCTTCTTTATACTTTGCAATTTCTGCTTCATGTTTATCACCAAAAGCGAGCAGCATCTCTTTTGTTCTTACATGATCACCACGTTCTTCAAAGTGATATTCAAAAATATGAGTCTCTACAATTGCATCAACAGGACACGCTTCTTCACAAAAACCACAGTAGATACACTTGAACATGTCAATGTCATATTTAGTGGTTCTACGTGACCCATCACCACGCTCTTCAGAGTCGATGGTGATCGCTAAAGCAGGGCAAGCCGCTTCACATAATCGACAGGCAATACAGCGTTCTTCTCCATTGGGATAACGACGCAAGGCATGATGACCGCGAAAACGGGGAGACATAGGTGTTTTTTGCTCGGGGTATTGGATAGTAATTTTACGTTTAAAAAAATACTTACCTGTAACACTTAACCCTTGCAACAACTCAAAAAGAGTAAAAGTTTTTATAAAATGTTTTATTGATGCAATCATTTCCACGGCTCCCATCCTAGACCGATGGCTATACCTTCGCCAAATATCCAAATCAATGTAACAGGGATTAAAATTTTCCACCCCAGACGCATAATCTGATCATAGCGATAGCGTGGGAAAGTTGCTCTAAACCATAGATACAAAACCAAGAAGAAAAAGGCTTTCATAAACAACCAGTGAATGCCATCTCCTAAAATAAAGCCTAATACAGGCACATCATCAAAAGTCGCGCCAAAAGGAGATAACCAACCACCAAGAAATAATAAAACAGTCAATACAGAGATGAGCAACATACTGGCATATTCAGCGAGGAAGAATAAAGCAAATGCCATACCAGAATATTCAACATGGAAACCTGCAACAATCTCCGATTCACCTTCTGCTACATCAAAGGGTGCGCGATTTGTTTCAGCTACACCTGAGATAAAATAGACGACTAATAAACCAAACAGCGGCCACATAAACCAATGTTGAATACCCCCTGCTTGTGCATTAACAATATCGGTTAGATTTAAGCTTCCCGCTGCCATCAATACACCAACTAATGCAAAGCCCATTGCAATCTCATAGGCAACAACTTGTGCGCCAACACGCATGGAACTTAAAATCGCATACTTTGAATTTGATGCCCAGCCCGCAAGGATAATGCCAAACACATCCAGCGACGTAATGGCCAATACAAACAAAAGACCGGCATTAATATCCGATAATACGCCACCTTCCCAGAAAGGAATCACCGCCCATACCGCTAAAGCAGGGGCTAATGCCAGCATCGGCGCAATGAAGAAAACTGCTTTATTTGCTTTGGTTGGCGTAATTATCTCTTTGAACATCAGCTTCAAAACATCAGCGATTGGCTGCAACCATCCCTTTGGACCAACCCGGTTTGGACCACAACGAACTTGCATATAACCAATAATTTTGCGCTCTGCAAATGTGGTATAGGCAACAGCCAGAATAACAGGAAGTAAGATAGCAACAATCTTTAGCAGAATCACAATAACGATCCGCAAAGCTTCTGGCACACTTTCCCAAATTGCGATTAAACTATCCAAAATAAATAACTCTCTGTAAAAGCCCGTATATTAATTAATACAAGCTACGTTTTTTAAAACAGCGTATCTCTCATAAAAAAGTTAAAGGCAAAAAGAAGTAGTTTTATCTTTTTAGCGCACTTTGTCTTTACAAGAGCATAATATTTTCTGGTAGATACGCTATCGCTTATCCACCTCTACACACACAAGCTAATTTTCAATTACGTTTTAAACGGCACTAACCTTAATCGTTCCATGAGATGCACCCAAATCAGCTGATAATTGTGTCCCCTCAGGAATCAAAACACACCCTTCTGGGATCATACTATCAACAATTACTTTTGCGATAGCCTCTGCATTATCTTGCTTTATGCAAACGTTGATACCTGTTTGTAATCCCATTGTTTCTGCATCTTTGATATGCAACCGCACGGTGGCTTCATCATCTAGGCTTTCATGTAAAGCTGTCGCTCTTCTAACCAATGAGTCTGTGCAATACATGGCAACTTCAGAAATTCTTTGCAAGCCATTACCAACTTTCTGTTTTTGATAAAGCTGCATCAACGTTGTATCGGCATCATCGCTAACCGCATTGACTCTTTTTTGTAGCTCATCACGAACGTCTTGTGATGAAACATAGTCAAAACCATCGACTTCTAAAACATTACCTAGCACACGTAAAATCTTCCATGCTGGACGTGCATCACCCAACGGCGACGCGGCTCCTGCAAAACTTTGCCAACGTCCTTCTGCATTAACAAATGACCCTGAAGTTTCAGCAAAACTTGATGCGGGCAGCAAAATATCAGCATAAGATTTAAGTGATTCACTAGCATAAGGTGTAATAGCAACCACACATTCTGCCTTGTTCATGACAGACATTGCTTGCCGAGGATCTTCACAGTCAAACTCTGGCTCTACATCTAGTAATATGTACATTTTTAAAGCACTGGAAAGCATTTCGCCAATATTTTTACCAACTGGCTCAACTTTCTCACCTGCTGCTTGACGATGCGGTACAGCACCTGCAAGCCATCCGCCTGCACTATTAGCTGATTCCACTAACGAGCCGTATTTTGCACCTGTATTATCAGCAATTGTCAGTGATAAAGCGCGTAACACTGAATACTGAGGATGTGAAACGGCCAAATTACCCGTAACAACCAACGCATTTTCAGCCTGCTTTAAGTGATCTGCCATTTGCTTTTCAGCATCGCTTGGCTTGATACCCTCCACTAAATCCTTCAACTCAGTAGGAACATTGCCACTTGCCAGCGCAATACCCGCCAACCTTTCCAGCATTTCAGTTGCATTGCCTGTTAACTGCCCTGCAACCTCATAGTTAAATTCATACTCGCGTAAATTAACTGTCATAATTTGCGCACCATTTAAGGCGGCTTTACGCAAACGATGATTCAACATGGGCTGTTCTTGACGAATATTAGAACCCACCAATAAAACGGCATGTTGTTGTTCTAGATCAGCAATACTTACTCCAAGCGTTGGTGCTAATGGTGCAATATCCTGATCATAAAAATCGCTCTGACGTAGGCGGTGATCAATATTATTCACCCCTACTCCACGTAATAATTTTTGCAATAAATACTGTTCTTCCGTTGTTGCTCTTGGTGAAACTAAGGCGCCGATTTTATCATTATCAATTGCCTTAATCAGCTCTGCAACAGAGTCCAGCGCACCGGCCCAATCTATTTCACGCCACACACCTTCTTTTTTGATCATCGGTGTCTGCAAGCGATCTTCTGCATAAACCCCCTGATAACTAAAGCGGTCGCGATCAGAAATCCAGCATTCATTCACAGCATCATTGTCACCTGCTACAACACGGATTAATTGATTTTTATAGGTATGCAAATTTACATTTGAACC
>JAGLBQ010000191.1 GCA_023146675.1 Cocleimonas sp.
GCAAGCCTTTTAAGCGCTTATCCCAGTCAGGGAATATTTGACTGATTACTTTTTCTGAGTAATTTGTTTTTGTTAATTGATTAATTTCACACAAGTTTAGCCCTGCGCCATAAGATCTCGCACAATTTTGTGATGGTCGGTAAATGATACCATTATGCTCAAAAATTTTACCCGCAGGACGGGCTGTTGCAGCATCAGAGATGATGGGATTCATTGGATGTGCTTGCCAGTTATCGCTTATCGGGCTATCTGCATAAAAAAGATGTAAATCCTCGGTGCTAGATGATTTCTCATCCGCTGCAATACAGGCGAATAACCACCACACACCATTATGTTCAAATACAGTGCTGTCATAAGCTTGAATATTATCTAATAAGTTTTTTTCAAACATCCATTTATAGGGAAACTCAGTACACTTATAAAGTTGCACACATTGCTGCCCCCCAGACTCAGGAATCATATAATCATCACCATTATATTGAAAAATAAAAGGATAGGATAAGTGATAGGGTTTTTCTAATATTTTTACTGGTTCGCTATGCGTACCATCTACATATAATTCCATACAGCATAAATACCCTAAATCTCTTGCAAACAGTAACTCCTCAAAAAATATATAATTTTTATTATCTCTACTTACCACAAAAGGATCAGCCCAAAAGCGATCTTGTGGAGGAGTTAATGTTTTAAATGATGCAAAATTTAGATTTGCATCATAGGTTGTTTTAGAGGATGCATTGCTGGAGTTATTAGTATACATCAAGGCCCATTGTTCTTTAGCCAGATATTTATGATCCATTTTCTTACCAACCCGCTTTACAGACTGCCAGATTAAGCTGGCTGATTCTGTTAAAGAAATACTGTTTTTAAGTGCTTTAGTCTGTGCAAACTCCAATAAAGTAACCTCTTTCCCATATTGCATTTGTTCTAAATAATGAGGGATAAAATGGGAACTTTTATGCAAACATTGCTCTGCGGTACGGCATATGGATGCCAGATCAATACTTGCATTGGATTTATACAAAGTGATATTAGCCTCGTCCTCTAGTGTTTCAAGCTGTAGACCTACCGTTATCACATCGCTTTCTGAGATAAAATCATTAATGGCGGTTAACTGAGAACTTACTTTTTCATTATCGCCAATAAAAATTGACCAAACACCTAGTTTTGGTTGTTTCAATAATTCATCTGGCAGAATTTCTTCTGAAAAATTAATTATAAAATCAATATTGCTTAGGTCTAAGTCTCCTAGATCTGACAGTGATTGTTTAGGCACCTCTTTCAATAAACAATCAACTGTCTTTTCTATAAAAAAATCAGGCTGACAGTTATATAAAAAGCGCTCAATATGATGGATAAAGCGTAACGCTAAGGGTGGCTTTACCAATGGAGACTGGCTGGATAGCAATAAAGTCACCGTGATATTTTCTAATTCCAACAGGCGTTTTAAAACATCCTGCTGCCATGCATAAATGGTATTATCTCGTGCGATAATTGCAATATTGTAGTTTTTTGTAGGCATTTTTATTATTTTTATTTTATTGGGGGTGGGGGGAAGACCAATAACATCAAATCCAAAACATGCTGGCTAGCGGTAACACATCCATCATCACGCTCACTTCTGATGGGTGAGATACCTTTACTCTCCAACATATTATCAAAGTATGCTGAGATACGATCTAAGTTAGTTCAAGTGTATTACTTTGCGGCCTAACTAACCGCTTGTTTCTGACAAAGGGAAGCACCTCCCATTTCAAAAAGCTGCCTCATGCGCTCACCTGAGCTATACGGGGCTATCACTTTAATATCATTTTTTTCAAGCACTTTGATAGCACTGGCTAACTTTAATGCTTGCTTTTTATTTTTAATACTAGCATTGACCCATTTTTTTGAAAAACGTACAAACTCTGGCTGAGTCGCCTGTAGAACCATTTTTGTTTGCTTGTTAAGTTCAAAATTATCAATGCCAACCTGACAAGGATGATTGCCAAATTGCTCACTGATATTTTCAATACTGCTCCCCTCTTTTAGCGTAGCAGAGAAAAAAGGCAATAGAAAAACACAGTTAGACATATCATCCTTAAAACGTGTAACACTTGTTCTAAGCCAAAGTTTAAAGGCTTCATCACTTAATACTGACTCAGTGAATGGTATCAATAACGTCATCCCTTTAGAGTCCGTCTGTTTTAAGTGTTTAAATAAAAACAATATCATTGCCTGATCCCAGAATACATCATGATATTTTTTATCAAGTAAGCCACTCACATTATTATGTTCACGCTCTGACACCTCTAAATCCACAATATATTGGCGCATTGAAGTACTCGTGCTTTTTAGCGTATCCAATTTAGACAATTTTAAGGATACATCACTACTTAATAGAACTTCTTTTAACAACTTAGTATAAATAGCAGGTTTCTTTAACACTGCCTTATCTGTTACTTCTACTCTAGTAGAAACAGAACGGGTAGCTGCAGCAAATCTGGCTGCATGTTTAGAACCTTTTTCCTTTGACTCTTTTCTCATTACTGGATGCTCCACTTTAGGAATAACTGACTCACCAACATCCTTTGCCTCTTTAAAAGCAAGGCTATCATCCCAAGGTGACTCAATTTCAGCTTGCATTTCATCTGCCATCATTGAAGATGATGCATCATAACCTAGCCTTTCTTGATTCAGCATGGGGGGCAGCCGACCTGAGCCCAACTTTCTTACCCAAAGCTGATAACACCTTGTGCCGCTAAATACAGTCGGAATAAGACGGATGCTGGCACGGAAATCTTCGCCTTTTTGTGGATGTAGGGTAACAATTAACGCTGATGCCTTCCCCATTCGATTTTCATACTGACGCAAAAAATCAAAAAATACGTCTCTTTCATCCGCAAGAATCAAATCTGAGACAGGCGTTATTTTTAAATTATGCAATGAATCATAAGAAAATAAATTAATATAGGTTTGATTAGCATATAAATGCAAATCACTTCCGATATAAGCCACTGCCTCAGAGCTAGAGTCAACTAGCCAGTGACAACGCTGTTCTGATATGCGTAGCAATGATTTACAATTACGAAATTCTGTCTTTAAAAAGGCATATTGAATTAAAAATTTGAGCGCAAGTTGAGAGGTAGAGCCTGAAGGCTGGTAATGGAGATTACAAAGTTGTACGCCCGTATAACCTATCTTTGCTGATAGTACTGATTGAGGCTTATCATCATTTAAGGAAACTAAAATGGACTCAGAACCATTTTCGCGCATAATATCAGCAAGCGCATCAACGGCAAGTCCACTTTCTTGAAATAAGAAAATTAAGCCATATTTTTTATCGTGTAATGCTCGATTAACAACCAGCGCATCATTATCCATTAGCTCAACGTTAATGCTATCAGAATATTTATTTAAAGACTGAACTAACGCAGGATAACGACCCACGTGGCCTCGAATAACTAGGCAATGTAATGCTTGTTTTTTCATACTATAAACGATAATTCATTGTACTTATGCGTTCATCTTCCATGCAGATTACTGTGGCAAGATCAGTGACTAGAGGTGTTTTGGGGAATTAAGTAAAAACTAGTGACACTACTTCGTATTATAAATATACTCTTTGCGCCTAAGGACTCGGAATAATATCCTTAGTAGCAGTATCTAAAAAAATCAATATCTTATCACCCGAGTCCATAATGGATTCAGGTTAAAGGCAAAACTACCCTAATGGAATTACTTGTATTATATTTTTCTCTAGCAGTTGGGATTTCTTTCTTATGTTCAATCATGGAATCAGTTCTACTCTCTGTCACCATGTCTTATGTCTCAGTAATACAAAAAAAGCGCCCAAAACTAGGCGCTTTATTGAAGTCACAAAAAACAGATATTAATAAATCAATCGCTTCAATTCTCATTCTTAATACCATTGCAAATACACTAGGTGCTGCCGCAGTAGGCGCACAGGCAAAAACGGTTTATGGTAATGATGCTGTTTTTTATGTCTCAGTGGTACTCACCTTTGCTATTCTATTTTTCTCAGAAATTATTCCTAAAACCATTGGCGTTGTTCACTGGAAGAAAATAGCCCCTACCGCCGCTTATATCATTCGCTTTTTTATATGGCTTACTTTTCCTATTATTATTCTTACCCTTTTTGTTACCAATCGTATTTCAAAAGACAGGGACAGCATTAATAGCATGAGCAAAGCAGAATTACTTGAAAATGCCTTGATGAGTGAAAATGATGG
>JAGLBQ010000192.1 GCA_023146675.1 Cocleimonas sp.
ATAAAAGTGAATGATATTTTAACCCCTCGCAGCGTCGTCTTTGCATTAGAAGAAGGTAGAACGATTAAAGATATAATCGAAAATGAGGCAGGACTTTTTCGTTTTTCCAGAGTGCCTATCTATAAAGGTAATATTGATAACATAACAGGCATTACCCTCACTAAAAAAATATTTGAACAAGCTCTAAAAGACGACACCGCTACCGTTAAAGCGGTCAAGAAAGACGTTTTCAAGGTTAGCGAAAACATCTCTGTCTCCAAGGCACTGGATCTCTTTATAAAGAAAAAAGAGCATATGTTTTTAGTCATGGATTCTTATGATCAAACAGAAGGTATCGTGACATTAGAAGACTGTATCGAAACCTTGCTTGGTGTTGAGATTATGGATGAAAGTGACAAAGTTGAAGATATGCAAGAGCTGGCAAAACAACAAATGAAACTAAAGCGCAAACAGGATCAACAAATAGCAAGCTGATTATTCAAAGCAATCCTAAAAATATAAAGCGCACTAAGAAAATATCTTTGCGCTACTAATGTAACAATAAGACAAGTAAGAAATGCATTCTTCCACACGCTCAGGTCAGGACTCCATGAGCTTTATCGAAGGTATGCAAAACAGCAGTCTAAAAAGTCATCATAGAGCATAGAAATGACCTCTAATAATAATTCCATACAAACAAATAAAACCCTTCAAGCTATTTCTAGCGCAATTGAAAACTGTGATAAAAAAACAATCAAACATCAGCTTGCATCATTAAATGCCGCTGAAATTGCACATATTTTTAATGCGCTCCCCGCCGCTGACCGTCCTTGCTTATTTAAATCTATTCCTGAAGGACTAAATGGTGAAGTGCTGCTGCATATGAGTGAAGTAGCCGCTACTGAATTAGCCGATGAAATAGATATTGCAACATTGCATTATGCGACCAAAAAAATGGATACCGCCGATGTTGCTGAGTTGTTAGATGAAGTCTTTGACAAAAAAATTGCTGATGACTTGCTTGATAATATGGATGCACATCGTCGTCAACGTATTGAGCTAAATCTAAGCTATGAAGAAGACACCGCAGGTCGTCTGATGCATACAGATGCCATTACCGTGCGTAGTGATGTCACGCTGGAGACCGTACAACGCTACTTACAACGTCATGATAATGTACCAACCGATACCAATGTATTAATGGTAGTCGATCGGGAAAATCATTTTCAAGGCGCTATTTACATCTTAAACCTTATCCTGCACTCACCCAATACCTTGGTTGCTGATGCAATGGAAACCAACTGGCGCACCATCAGCCCAGAAACACCTGAAAAAGAGGTGATTAGAGCCTTTGAGGATCATGACTGGTACACCGCTCCAGTGATTGATGAAAACGGATTATTTTTAGGGCGCATTGTCGTGGATGATGTTATTGACTCTATGCGCGATGAAGCAGACCGCAATATGCTAGGGTCTGTTGGGCTGGATGATGATGAAGATTTATTCGCCCCAATTCTGCCCAGCGTAGGCAGACGCACCATCTGGCTGACATTAAACCTACTAACCGCCTTCCTCGCTTCTTGGGTCATTGGTCTATTTGAAGCCACCCTAGATCAAATTGTAGCCTTAGCGGTACTCATGCCCATTGTTGCCAGTATGGGAGGCATTGCAGGCAGTCAAACGCTCACCTTAACCATTCGTGGTCTAGCAATGGGACAAATTGTGGGCAGCAACACCCGTTCACTAATTAAAAAAGAATTAGGTATAGGGATACTAAATGGCTTGCTTTGGTCTTTAGTGGTCGCTATTACCGCCTATTTCTGGTTTGATATTCAAATAGCATTGGTGATTGGAGCCGCTCTGATTCTCAATATGATCGCCGCCGCCTTAGCAGGGATTATTGTGCCGCTAACATTACACCGTATGAAAATTGATCCCGCGTTGTCAGGCGCTGTTATTCTCACAACGGTTACAGATGTAGTTGGTTTTACAGCTTTTCTTGGATTGGCTACATTGTTTATTGTCTGAAATATTTTACACTTAGATAAATAGGCTTATCATGTATATATTCAAGTGATAAAATGTTATCATTGTGACCAATAAAACACCATTTAATAAAAACAATAGGGTTAAATACAAATTCTAAAAAGAATAGAAATAACCCTTCATATGGGGGTAGGTCATGGGGAAAGATAGTAAGTACAGAGTAGTACTAAAAGACGGCAGTATTCAGCGTGGTTCTGATGTTGATCACTTGCCTGGATTCATCAAAATTTCTACGTGGGATGGGGAGAAAAGAATTCCAGTAGGGGAAGTTAAGGAAATTTATACCAGCAAATCTGAAACATTGGTAGACAATGCTTTAATGACCACATTAATAGCTGCACTCTTTTTGCTTATGTTTATTATTTTAGGTTTAACTTGGAGTGCATATTACTAAAGAATGTGCATGAAATAACGGTAGTGACATCAATCTGTGGTTTTCCTATACTATATAGGGTAGTAGTAGCAAATCTGTGATTTCTCCAGATTAAAAAATAAATAACTCACTGATTATCTTGTTAAATTAATCAAGCATTAAATTGAGATACATGCCTAAAATCACAGATTGATGCCACTACCAGATTATTTTCATCAACAAACCCAAGCAAACAGCCATGTCATCTGACAATCCATTACTAAAAAATATCAACACCCTAAAAGGTGTTGGTCCTAAAATGTCAGAGCATTTAAGTAAACTGGGCTTATACCAGATTCAGGATTTACTCTTCCATCTACCACTGCGCTATCAAGACCGTACCCGTATTTATGCTATTTCCAGTGTTGAACAGGGACAAGAAGTGTTAATTGAAGGCACGGTTGATCACTGCTCAATCTTATTTAAACAACGCCGCATGATGATCTGCCAACTCTCTGATAATAGCGGCACAACTATTACCTTACGCTTCTTCCATTTTAGTAATGCACAACAAAAAAACCTATCAAAAGGGACATTAGTACGTTGTTTTGGTGAGATTCGCCAAGGGCATCATAGCCTTGAAATTGTGCATCCTGAATACAAAATCATTACGGAACATAGCCCGCTTGAGCTAACTGATCGCTTGACTCCAACTTACCCTAGCACCAAAGGATTGCAACAAAAAACCTTACACCGTCTAACTGCTGAAGCAATCAAACATATTGAACAACTGGAGGAAACTTTTCCTGATTCATTGCGCCAGAAATATAAACTAATGACCTTGGCTGAAGCACTTATTACCCTGCATCAGCCGACACCTGAAAGCTCGGTGGAACAGTTACTTAATACCAATCACCCTGCACAGCAACGGCTTATTTTTGAAGAGCTGATCGCACACCATTTAAGTTTACGTAAATTTCGGGAATACAGTCGGCAAATAAAGGGGGTGCAACTGAGTGGCAATGATAATCTTACTAATAGATTACTCGCATCATTACCCTTCACCTTAACCCATGCACAACAGCGGGTTATTAAAGAAATTAAGCAGGATATGCAGCAAAGCTACCCAATGGGGCGTTTAGTGCAAGGTGATGTTGGCTCAGGAAAAACACTGGTTGCAGCATCGGCTGCCTTGACCGCTATTGAAACAGGTTATCAAGTGGCATTAATGGTACCTACCGAAATATTAGCGGAGCAGCATTTTAAAAGTTTCACGGAATGGTTTGAACCACTGAAGTTGCGCGTCACCCTTCTCTCTGGCAAACAAAAAGTAGCACTGCGACGTGATAATATTGAAAACATTGCGTTAGGGTTATCAAAAATAGTCATTGGCACACACGCCCTCTTCCAAGATGCTGTTACCTTTCAAAAACTGGGTTTACTGATTATTGATGAGCAGCACCGCTTTGGCGTGCACCAACGTCTGGCATTGCGCGAAAAAGGCAAACAAGGAGATTGTTATCCGCATCAATTAGTCATGACCGCCACTCCTATTCCACGCACATTGGCAATGACTGCTTATGCGGATATGGATTATTCCGTGATTGATGAGTTACCCTCAGGGCGCAAACCCATTAATACTGTCGTGCTACCCAATACACGCCGTGAGGCGATTATCGAACGCATCAATGCCGTCTGTCTACAAGGGGCGCAGGCATATTGGGTATGTACGCTAATTGAAGAATCAGAAGCATTACAATGTCAGGATGCAGAAGAAACATTAGCATTATTAACAAAAAATTTACCCGAGTTACAAGTCGGACTAGTACATGGTCGCATGAGTGCAGTAGAAAAAGATGCCGCGATGCACACGTTTAAATCAGCTAATACACACTTATTGGTTGCCACGACGGTAATTGAAGTTGGTGTTGATGTGCCAAATGCATCACTCATGATTATTGAAAATGCCGAACGCCTAGGGCTAGCCCAATTACATCAGCTACGTGGACGTGTCGGACGTGGAACGGCTAGTAGCCATTGCCTATTAATGTATCAAGCTCCACTTTCAGAAATCGCACATAAACGACTAGATGCCCTGCGTAATAGCAATGATGGCTTTGAAATTTCACGTATTGATCTGGAAATTCGCGGCCCTGGAGATGTCTTTGGTACACGCCAGACGGGAGAACTACAATTTCGTATTGCAGATTTATTACGGGATCAGGAATTACTACTAACTATTCAAGAAGCCGCTGAGGTTATTATTAAAAAATATCCTGAAAAAATAGAACCATTAATTGATCGTTGGATACGAACAGATGAGGATTATGTACACGCCTAGCTTATCAATTTCTCATTACTGAAAAACCTAATAACAATAGCCAATCTATTAATAAAACAATATAAATTCAGACTACAATAACTCTCCATAGAGGGGGCTAATTCAAAAAAACAATATAATAGCCATACTGCAATAGAAACTTTAGAATCGATAAATATTAATCTACATCAAACCAACCTATTTAGGTTGCATACAGCGTGACTGCCCCCATCTAAGAGGACTCTGCTCATTAATAAAACAGATACCCCTCATTAATTATTAGCCACTTTTTTGGCATAAAACTTGCAATTAGAAATTTATGTGCTATCTTTTTGCTAGTTTTTTACACGGAGATCCCCGAGCCGTTTGCACCCTTTTTCGTGCAACATCTTGATTATGTTTATTTTAAAATTATTAAACCCTACTTTACAACATATTTCACTGCTAACATTTAGCAGATCCTTTTCTTTGCGGTCTCTATCCCCAATTGCTGTTCCCAACAGCAACTATTCGCCACCACTATCTAGCACTCCTAACTAGGGTTTATCCCTATTCCACGAATTTATCTAACAATCGACTAATGACCTGCTTGTTGTGTCAAGTAGCAGGAAACTATTATTCCTAATTAATTAAGGAGATTAAAATGAAAACCACTACTAGAGCAATTACACCTTCGCCAGCACAAATCTCAAACCATGAATATTTTGACCAATTTGATGGTATTGATGAGATTCATGATCTATTAAAAAGTAAAAAATACAATCAAGCAGCGGCTAAAATAAAACAACTTTGCAAAGAAGCAAAAAATGTAGATTTTCCATTAAATAAAGGGGGATATACCAGAAATATTTTATCGAAAAAAGATGGCTACTGGTTATCTTTTTTACATTGGGATAAAAATGTCCTTACCCCTGTTCACGGGCATCCTGACCAGGCTTTTATCTATGCAGTTAAGGGGGATGTTAAAGTTAAAAACTATGAGCGCAATGATAAAAAACCATTAGTACATACAGAGACTGCAACACTTGAAAATGGTGAATTTTTTTACAGTCATGGAGAGGCGGATAGATTTGACAATGCCATCCATCAAATAAGTACATCAAAGCAAAGTCTGACACTGCATTTTTATTCTGCTGATCCTACCAAAGGAAAGTTATTTAAAAAATAACGGGTGATATACTTGCCAATGAGACTTTGTAGATGAGTGAGCGATCGCATACTCACTACATTTTCGCGTTGGCAGAGGTGTTAAAATATTGCTATTTGAAGAAAAAGTGAAAACTTTCACTCCTAATTAACAATGGTTTAATGCAATCACCCAGTCATAAGCTGTTGGTCGATAATCAGGGTATTGATGCCCTTTTATAAAACAGCGTAAGAAAAGACGTTGTAACTCATCGGGCAATGCATCAAAGCGTGGCGCATTAGGTGGTGGAGTGAATTTTTGATTGGACTCATAGGGAAAAATACCTTTTTTAATACAGTATAGGTCAAATTTTTCCGTGGTAGAAAAACCTGAACTGATCGGTACACCTGCAAAGGGATGAAAGCCTTGCATTAATAATTGAAATAATAACACTGCCAAACCAAAACGATCATGATTGGTCGTACGCTCCACTTCTTTTAATGCCATACCTTGTAATTCGGGCGGTGTATATTCTGCTACACCAACAGGGCAATGGAAGACTTCACCGTATAAATTTTTCACTTGGAATGAGTCCACATCAACCAATGTCACCCAAACATTTTTACTAATTAAAATATTTTTCTGATTGATATCACCAATAATATAACCATGCAGATGCAGGTTATACATAATATTAGCTAGGTTTTTAGCAATTTGATAAAGATGGCGGTGATCAATAGTAGGGTGATATTTTTTACGTAAATTAGGAAGATAAAAAGTAAAAA
>JAGLBQ010000193.1 GCA_023146675.1 Cocleimonas sp.
GATGTTATTGCAGGCTATCACGCCATTGAGTTTTTATTATGGGGGCAAGACCTTAATGCAGGTGGTAGTGCAGACACGCTTACAACCCGTGATGCCTCAGGTGGACAGCGTCCTTTAGCTGACTTTACAAGCAATGAGAATGCAAATCGTCGTCATACCTATCTTCAAGTGGCTGCTGCAAAATTAGTGAAAGATCTTGAAGCGGTACGTGATGGATGGAAGTCAGGCGCAAGCTACCGTACTGCCTTTACAACGATTACTAATGAAGCACAAGGTAAGCAAAAGCTAACTGAAATTTTAACAGGCATGGGAACACTCTCTGAAGGTGAATTAGCGGGAGAGCGTATGCAAATCTCTTACTCTGCAAATTCTCAAGAAGATGAGCATTCTTGTTTCTCTGACAATACCCATCGTGATGTTTGGCTCAATGCAGAAGGTGTTTCAAATAGTTTCTATGGCAAGTATGACGGCTATACCAGTGATTTAACGACTGTTGATAATGAAGTTGGACGAGCGATCACTAATGGTTATGGTTTAGATGATTATCTTGATGATGCGGGTATGAGTAACCTCAAAAAGGAACTTGAGACAGCATTGGGTAAAACTGAAACTAACTACAATGCTATTGATAGTTTGGCGCGTGGTGGTATGCCAGTAGACCAGCAAATCATGCCAGCAAATCGTGGTAGTGATAAGCCAATGTATAAAACCATTGTTTCTCTTAATGCACAATCAAGCGCTATCCAAAAGCTTGCAACTAAGCTGGGCTTAGGCGATGTGGTTGATGATGAAGGTTCTAACTGCGATACAACTAAGCCAGGAAATTCTTGTGATTAATTAAATGTTTAGTAATAAGCATTTAATAGCATAAGTATATAGAACAGGCTGAGTATCTACTCCGCCTGTTTTTGCACATAAGAAACTAGATGAAATGGGTTTGATAGATTACCGCGTCAAACTCATTCCATCTATAACGCTTTATTAAATATATTGTGATGAATAAGAAAGCCACTCTAAATACAGATAGCCAGTCTTATCCGCCGCGTTGGAAAATATACAAATACCCCTTTATTTTATCCCTTGTAATGATTTTTTTATTACTTATTTGGTGGTTTGTAGGCAATCTAACTCAGGATAATGCTCATTCAGACAACGGCGTTGTGCCTGCAATACGTGCGTCAGAGTCCTTTCCTGCGGGCGATGCCACGGTGTCATTATTGCCTTTCCCCTCCTTTATGTTGCCTGCTAAAAACTTACCAAAAGCTAAAAGAAAGTATTTTCATGCGGGTAAAGCCTTAGCCCATCAACCGTGGATTAAAGCACCCACTGTCACCGATGCTCGGGATGGATTAGGACCAATTTATAATGCACGCACTTGTTTGTTTTGTCATATCAATGGTGGCAGGGGGAAAATGCCCGATGATGACAAAACCCTATTGATGAGTGCTTTTCTTCGCTTGAGTTTGGCGGGTGTAGACAAGATACACGGAGTCATTGCAGAGCCAACGTATGGCGTCCAGCTACAAACGCAATCAGTTGCTTTATCGCATCAATTAAGATCCCAAGTGAAAAATAGTGATTTAAAGCACAAGGAAGTTGCACCAGAGGCGTATGTCTATATCAACTGGCAACAAAAAACCGTTACTTACCCTGATGGTAAAACCGTTAATTTAAGAATCCCTAAACCGATCCTTAAAAATTTAGGATACGGAAAAATGCACCCCGATACATTAATGGGAATCCGTAATGCACCGCCATTACAAGGCGTGGGGTTGTTAGAGCTAATTGCACAGTCTGATCTGGATAAAAAAGCAGACCCTGACGATGAAAATGCAGATGGTATTTCAGGGCGAGTCAATCAAGTTTGGGACTTTGATCTTAAAAAAACGGTTGCAGGGCGCTTTGGTTTAAAAGCCAATAAAGCCAATGTGCGTCTACAAACAGCAGGGGCTTACGCAGGTGATATGGGCATCAGTAACCCTGTTTTTCCTAAGCAAAGTTGTACAAAATCACAAACACTCTGTTTAAAAACGCCGAATGGTAATAATGCTAAAACAGGGGTGGAAATTTCAGAAGAGCTACTTACGCTTACGGTTAATTTCACCAAAAACCTCGGCGTACCCATACGACGAAAACCCAATAACAAAAAGGTATTACAAGGTCGTTCGATTTTTTATCAAACAGGCTGTCAACAATGCCACACACCACGTTATATAACGCAAGGTTCTAAGGAATTCCCGCACCTTGGCAAACAAACCATTTGGCCTTATAGCGATTTGTTATTACATGATATGGGGGATGCTTTGGGTGATGGTCGTTCTGATTACTTGGCCACAGGAAATGAATGGAGAACACCGCCTTTATGGGGGGTTGGCTTGGGTGAAAAAGTCAATACCAGTCATAATTTATTACACGATGGAAGGGCGCGAAGTGTTGAAGAAGCCGTACTTTGGCATGGTGGCGAAGCAGAAGCGACTAAACAACGCTTTATGACACTCAAGGTGAATGATCGTCAAGTATTGCTAAAATTTGTGGAGTCTTTATGAAAACGACACCTTTAAAAACTGAAGTCGGCTGTAATCAAACACGTCGCCAATTACTTAAACTGTTATTGGCGACAGGTACTTTTCCCACACTCGTGGGGTGTCAACAAGAGAGTAAAAGACGAGAAATTCTGCTTGGCGCGCAGGGTAGTGATGCTGAACGCTACTCAATATCTTGGCTTAATACAGGTGAGACTAAAGCAAATATTGCACTATCAGGTTTTAGGGGGCACGGGGCATCGCAACACCCTTTGCACCCTGCTTCTGCGATTATGTACGGACGACGACCTGCGACGCGCAGTATTGAAGTTAATTTAGTGACACAAAAAATCACTAACACCTTTCATTGCGCTCCAAACAGACACTTCTTTGGGCATGGCTGTTTTAGCCAATCAGGTGAACTTTTATATACAACAGAAGCCGATCTGCACACAGGCAAAGGAAAAATTGGCATTCGTGATGCACGAACGTATCAGCAAATGGGTGAGTATGAAAGCTATGGCATAGGCCCGCATGAGTTAGCACTAATGCCTGATGCTAAAACGCTAGTGGTTGCAAATGGTGGCATATTAACTCGACCTGAGAGTGGCAGAAAAAAGCTAAACCTAGACTCAATGGAATCTAGCCTTAGCTATATTGATCTTGAAAGTGGCAAGCTATTGGGGTCATTTAAGGTATCAGAAGAAAAAGCCAGCATTCGCCACTTAGATGTTGCAGAAGATGGGACGGTAGCCTTTGCAATGCAACTTCAACGCTCTGCAACACAGCATAATGACATTATTCCTTTAGGTGGCATTCACGCTAAAAACAAGCCTATAACACTCCTAGAAAAGCC
This sequence comes from Cocleimonas sp., assembly GCA_023146675.1. GTDB lineage: Bacteria > Pseudomonadota > Gammaproteobacteria > Thiotrichales > Thiotrichaceae > JAGLBW01. The sequence goes on from JAGLBQ010000193.1 coordinate 3,379, forward strand.
TGAAAATCTGATTCATAAAATGAAAGATTATATGGGGAGCGTGGCAATTAATTCACAAACACGCACCGCAGGTTTTACCAGCCCACGAGGCAATGTTGTTGCCTTTTGGGATATTGATACACAAGAGTTTAAGGGCTATCACACGCTAAGGGATGTCTGTGGTATTGCCCTTGCAAATAATAAAACAGACTTTGTTATCAGTAACTCCTTTGGGCAATTACGCACCCTTAATGGAAGCACCCTCAAGGAAGATAAAACACGAAGAGTGACCCAGCATAATTTGCGTTGGGATAATCATTTAATCATGGCAGACGTATTGGTCTAAAAATTTAGGGGATTTAACACATGAAAAATAAAATTTGGCTGGCAATGAGTGCCAGTCTTTTGCTGTTAGTTAGCTGTGGAGGGGAGCGCACGAACGACCCACTGGAAGCGAATGCTGACTCTTTATCGTTAGCATTAGAAGAAGCGGTCAATAAAACGATTGTGCCAACCGTTGAAGGTTTTGCACAAAAATCACAACAGTTTAACGAGACTAGCACGGCATTTTGTAGCGCTCCCACTGCTGCAAAATTAGGGCAGCTACAGCAACATTGGAAGACACTTTCTAAACAGTGGTACAAACTCGCTGTTTATAATTTTGGACCTGTTAATGATGATCTCGTCTTTCCTAAAATAAACTTTATTGACTCACTCAGACAACGCGGTATTGATTATACCGTGACAGTGCAAAATGAAATCAGCAGTGATATCAGTGGTACTGCCCGTTTAGATGTTGCCTATTTTAGCAATAAAGACTTTAACCGTGTAGGGCTCTTAGCATTGGAGCTTTTGAGCTTTGAAACAGCCAATAGCGAGCATTCCAAAGATGCTCAAGATATTGTCGATGAATATCGAAGCACAACACGAAAATGTGACCTCTTAAAAGGTTTATCTGCCCATCACCTTAGCACCGCAAATTATATTCGTCGTGGCTGGCAATCTACGCATTTAAGCACGGGTAAATCGTATAAAAGCTTATTTTTAAATAACCAACTC
>JAGLBQ010000194.1 GCA_023146675.1 Cocleimonas sp.
ATTGATGAGATTAAACAGCTTTTAAATGGCGCAAGTAATGCACAAGCAAGCTTCTTTGACATTATGACTGGCTCAGGGGCTGAAAACTCAGTAGCAATTGTGAAAGACAATATCATCGCAATAGAAGCGTCACTTCAAAGCAAAAATTCAACCCAACTTAATGCCAATCTTGGTCTTTTGGATGGAAACTTTAAACGCGAAATACCCAATGGTTTGGATGTTGAGCTAGGCATTAATTTTACGGATGGTGATTAACAATGAATATTAATACACAACACAAAAAGCAAGCGATAAAGCAAACAATAAAACTAAAATCACTCTTATTAGCGGGTGCTGTCATGGGCGCATTATGTGGCACCTCTATTGCGGTGGCAGACAATGCTGATAAACAAAAAATAAAAGAATTAGAAGAAAAAATTGATGCGTTAGCAGAGGCAATGGACAGTCAACAAGGCAGTCCTCTTGCGGCTAAAAGCAAAACCCATTTTGGTGGTTATGGTGAGTTGCATTATCGCATGTTGGATGCCAATGGGGAGAAGCAACGCGAGTTGGATATGCATCGGATGGTGCTGTTCATAGGGCATGATTTTAACGATAAAGCACGTTTGGTATCAGAGTTTGAAGTAGAGCATATTATTGCCAGCGGTGGCAGTCGAGGTGCGGTAGAAGTTGAGCAAGTCTATGTCGAAATGGATTTAAAACCCAATCTGCACCTAAAAACAGGCGTGATGTTAATGCCTGTTGGCTTAACCAATGAGACACACGAGCCACCCACCTTTTATGGGGTTGAAAGACCTATTGTCGAATCCACCATTATCCCAACGACATGGTGGTCGGCGGGAATGGGTGTATCACATGCCTTATCAAATGGTTTGAGTTATGACTTGATGATTCATGAAGGACTTAAAACTGAAGATCCAAATTCTAACTTAAAAGCAGAACCCTTTAACCTTAAAAAAGGAAAGCAAAAAAGCTCCTTTGCTGATGGCTTTAGTCTCGCGATGACAGGACGAGTTAAATACACAGGAAAACCAGGTTTAGAACTGGCTGCCTATGCTCAGTATCAACCCGATTTAGATCAAAATGCCAAAATTAACTACGCAGACTCCGCTACGTTAGTGGGCGGTCATGTAGTGTATCAAGTGGGTAAAGTGACGGCTAAAGGTTTGTATGCTCGCTGGAATCTAGCAGGTGATCTTGCTAAAGCGGCGAGTAAAAATGTACAAGATGGTGGTTATTTAGAACTAGATTATAAACATAATGATCAATGGGGCGTGTTTGCTCGTCAGAGTGCATGGTCGCAAAAAAAGGGCGAGAAAAAAACGCAGTCTGATATCGGTGTGAATTTCTACCCTTATAAAAACATCGTTTTTAAAGCCGACTATCAAATGCAAAATGCCGATGCAGGTAATGTGGATGGGGTAAGCCTTGGCTTTGGCTATCAGTTTTAATTTTATCTATAGATTAATGAGGGACAGGGGGATTTTATGAATATTATACCAAGTGGAATCATTCTAATATCAGCCATTGCTGTTTTATCAGCCTGTGGTGGCGGGGGAGGCGGAGGTAGTAGTGCCTCTTTAGCAAGTGAAGCAATACTAGGGGAAAAGCTCTTTTTTGATAAGAACCTTTCCAAAAACAGAACGCAATCTTGTTCTACCTGCCATGACCCTGATCATGGCTTTATTGATGCTCGACTAGATCCTATCACCAATAAAATAAGGGCGGTTTCATTGGGTGATGACAATGTGTCAGTAGGGAGTCGAAATACTCCGACTGCCGCTTATGCTAAATTCTCACCTGATTTTCATTCAGGTACTCGTAATCGTTTAAATAGCAAGCAACCTGATTATAACGGAGCCATTGGTGGGCAGTTTCTGGATGGGCGAGAGTTAGATTTAAAAGGACAAGCAGGTGGGCCACCACTTAATCCCGTCGAAATGAACATGCCGAATAAGGCAAGCGTAATTGATCGGGTCATGGAAAATTCGGATTACATCGAAGCCTTTGAGCGTTTTTATGGAGACACTATTTTTGAAGACAAAGATAAAGCCTACTTAAAGATGACGGTTAGTATTGCCAAATTTGAAAAAACCAAGCAATTCTCCCCTTTTGACTCAAAATATGACCGCTCTTTAAAAGATGCCACCGTATTAAGTCTTAAAGAAGCCTTTGGTAAATCCTTATTCTTCTCGCAACAATTCACCAACTGCGCGAGTTGTCATCAACTCAGACCCAATAGTCATGCCGAAGAGACTTTTTCAGGCTATGAATACCACAATATTGGCGTTCCCAGTGTCATAGCGGTTGCTGATAAAGGTTTATTTGATAATACCGAAAAAGAGCTCGATATAGGCAAGTTTAAAGTACCTACTTTGCGTAATGTCGCGGTTACAGAGCCTTATATGCACAATGGTGTGTTTCAAGACTTAAGAACCGTCATTGAGTTTTATGACAAATTTCTGACTAACTCACAACATACGATTAACCCTGAAACAGGGCAGTTGTGGAAAGATGCTGAATTTCCTGCAACGGTCAGTTTAATCGAGCTAAAAGACGGTAAAAAGATGAACAGTGATCGAATAGAAGCGATGGTCTGTTTTTTAAGAACATTGACCGATGCAAAATATGAGCATCTTATTCAAGAAAAGGGGATCAGTTGTGCCGATTAAAACCAAAGTTAAGAAATTACCTTCCGTAAAACAACAAAGAAAGCAAACGTTGCTAAATTTGTTAGTAGCTTTCTTATTGGTGTTAGTGACCAGCGTATTGTTTAGTTACTATTCTGTTGAAGCAAAATCAAAAAACAATGATGAGTCTGGAGACTATAAACAAGCCAGCGTATTTTTATCAGAAGCCTTTAACAAACAAGTCCCTAAAGCCTCCGCTATTTGGATGAAGGGCGAGACAAAAGCCACGATAAAAAAAATACTAGGGCATGATTATCATAAATTACGCGTTAAATATTGGATGAAAAATAATATCAGTGTATGGATTTTAGATGAAATTGGCAAAGAAAAGCCCATCACCACGGGTATTGTTGTTAATCGAGGACGCATTGGAAAGGTTGAAGTCTTAGCCTTTAGAGAAACACGAGGCTGGGAAGTTAAATATCCTTTTTTCACCGACCAGTTTAAAGGCGTGCTGATTAAAGATACCAAAGAAAATAAACTAAATAAAAATATAGACGGCATTACAGGCGCAACCTTGTCAGTTAATGCACTCTCAGCACAAGCACGCATGGCACTTTACCTGCACCGTATCGTTACCACTAAAAAGTAAATAGCCATGGCACTTTATTATAAAATCCACCGCTACCTTGGCGTAGCGGTTGCAATTTCCCTTGTTTGGCTTTCATTCACAGGGATCTTTCTTAACCATACTGAAGACCTAAAACTGGATGAAAAGCACCTTGATAATGATGTACTGTTTAATCTTTATGGACTATCAAAACCTGAGTTAAGCAAAGCATTTAATCTCGGTAAAGATTGGGTGATGCAGTATGGAACAGCATTGATTTTAAATGATGATGTACTTATTGCAGAGAGCAAGCCATTAATGAGCGCACTTCATAATGATGCTATGTATATCCTTGCTACGACTGAGCAGGTCTATTTATTTACCCCTCAAGGCGAACACATTGATAGTTTAAAAACGCCTGATACTTTATTAGCGATGGGGTGGTTAGATGAAAAAATAGCGATTAAAACCTCAGTAGCAAATTATCTTGCTAATGATGATGTAACAGAATGGCAAACCTTCGCGGATAGCACTCATGCTATTGCTTGGGGTAAAGCATCAATACTCCCTAATGAGCTGCGAGAAAATCTAGAAAAAAAATACCGAGGCGAAGGGCCAACGCTAGAACAAGTAATACTGGATACCCATAGCGGTCGTTTATTTGGAAAATTAGGTGTTTATTTTGCAGATTTAATCGCCGTACTGACCATTGTTTTGACGGTGCTTGGGGTTTATTTATGGTCTAGACGCTTGAGAAGGCGTAAGAAGTGATACCCTGACTAATATGGTTGAAATTAATCCCGTAATATAAGCTCCAATCCTTGAAAATATTGGTCACATATAAATATCATATGACCATGATGAATGGTACAAGCTGCTATCCAAGTATGGTAGTACTTTTCATTTGGTGAATTCTTAATGATGTCAAAATATGGCTGCATTATGAATTCAGCATAGTGTGAAAATAAGTGAAACCCTATTCTCATTTTCAAACCACACTTTATAAACATAATATAAATAGGTAACTTATTGTTTTTTATAAAAGTGCATCTTTATTATGAAATTATTACCTGATATTCAATCAGCATATTTGCTAGAATACTGAACGCAATCTGAATATTTTTTATCTTTAGTAATTACTAAGTTTTTTTGAATATATTTTAAAGGGGAGAAAGTGGTAGAAGAAAAAGATCTTGGTATGTTTATAAGTACTCTTGATGTTAAAGGGTTCAGGTGTTTTTCTGAACGTTTTAGTATTAACTTCAATAGTGGACTAAATGTATTAGTTGGAGAGAATGGCTCTGGAAAAACAGCCATTATTAGTGCCATACGTCAACTATTTATAGATTCTGAATCAGGTCGATATTTTGTAACAGAACGAGATTTTCATAAAGCATTTACAACGGGTTCTATAGCAGCAGAAAATTTCTCAATACAGGCTAGTTTTGATGGTCTAAGTGTATCTGAAAAGATAGCATTCTTGCCTTGGTGTGATATTGCAGGTAAAGCAACTTTAAACTTGCATGTTGATAATAAAGAGGCAAGGGGCTATTTTAAGAGATTATTATGGGGAGGTAAATCAAGGCTATCCGCCTTTGAGTCTGAGACGCTTGATTTAATTCATTGTATTTATTTGCCTCCATTGCGGGATGCAGAGGATAAGCTTACTGATGGTCGCCAATCACGATTGTCAAAACTTCTAAAAGCTCTTAGTAAAAAGGAACTTCTTGAAAGCCATGATAAAAAAGAGTTACACCCTCTTGAAAAAAAGGTCGCTGATTTTAACTTGGAGCTTGCTAATAGTGATGATTATGCAATTAAAAGAGCTAATGAGTTAATTGCACAAAATTTAAAACAAGCTGTTGGACATCATTTTAGTCAAAATACATTAATTCAGTTTTCTGAAAGCAATTTTTCAAGAATAGTTGAAGGCTTACGTTTATTATTTTTTCCTAATATTACTAATAAAGATCACGAATTATTCCGTAGTCTCCAAGAGAATAGTTTGGGATATAATAACTTGCTTTATATCGCTTCAATTCTTGCTGAATTAATAGCAGATGAAGAAGTAGACGGGAAAAAAGACTCATATTTCAAGTTGTTACTTATTGAAGAACCAGAGGCTCATTTACACCCTCAATTACAAATAAGATTATTAAACTATTTATCTGATGTAGCTAAAAGACCAAATGTTCAAGTTATTGTAACCACGCATTCCACTGTTTTAGCTTCTTCTGTTTCTATTAGCTCTATAATTCATTTAGCAAATAAAAAATTGCCCATCGCTACT
>JAGLBQ010000195.1 GCA_023146675.1 Cocleimonas sp.
CCTGTCCAAATAGGATGGTTTTACGAAAGTCACTAACATCGGTGCCTTCTTTAAGTAATTGGAAATACCATGTGCCATCAACCGTATCGCCATAAAGTACGCAACCAATGACTTGATTATCTCGAAGTACCAGCTTTTTATAAGTTCCAGAGGCTTCATCATGGAGCACTAGCTCTTCTGTATCCTCATCACCTGAAAAATCACCTGCTGAAAAGAGGTCAATGCCTGTTACTTTCAATAAAGTGGATGTGACCGAGCCTTCATAGCGACTAATTCCTAGCTCTGCCAAATGGTTGGCTGCCACTTTTGCCATTTCAAATAAGGGGGCAACCAAACCATAGACATTGCCACGATGCTGTACACATTCACCCACAGAATAGATATTAGGATCAAATGTTTGCAAGGTATCATTGACCACAAGACCTCGTTCACAGTGTAGCCCCGCCTGTTGCGCAAGTGCAAAATTTGGCTTAATACCAACCGCCATGACGACAAGATCTGCGTCAATGGTTTCTCCATTTTTGAATGTTAATCCTTGAACACGTTGATCACCAATAATTTCATCGGTTGAATATTCCATTAGGAATTTCATGCCCTTTTCTTCTAATGATTTTTTAAGCATGGCAGAAGCGGGCTTATCAAGTTGGCGCTCCATTAAAGAGTCCATCAGGTGCACTACTGTAACATCCATGCCTTGTTTCATTAGACCGTTTGCTGCTTCAAGACCAAGTAATCCCCCACCAATCACGACCGCTTTTTTATACTGTTTAGCCGCCTCTATCATGGTATCGACATCAGCAATATCACGGAAACCGATCACCCCTTCTTTATCCGCACCCGTTAATGGCAACATAAAGGAGGTTGAACCCGTCGCAATCAATAAGCGATCATAAGGAGCTTCTGTACCATCCTCTGTGATGACTTTTTTGCTAATACGATCAATTTCTGAAACTTTTTTACCCTTATGCAAGGTGATATTATTATCAACATACCATTGCTCTTCATTGAGCATGATCTCATCAATGGTTTTTTCGTCAGCTAAAACAGGTGATAGCATGATACGATTGTAGTTACCGTAAGGCTCATCGCCAAACACCGTAATATGGTATTTTTCTGGCTCTAGCTTTAATAATTCTTCAACAGTGCGCATTCCTGCCATACCGTTTCCAATGACTACCAAATTTTTCATATTGCGTGACTCCAAGTCGGTCATAAATTATGTACAGAATGACAAGCAAAAGATATGCCAATATTCTAAGAAGTCAGGATAATGCTGATTATTGCTAATAATAACAATCAGATAATTTTATATTTATTCTCTTTATTATCATTTTTCACACGATGACACGCTTTTAACCTAGTAGCAAAAATCAGGTCGGACATTTTTAGTGCAAATTTATACTTGTGTGCTTTATTTCAGTGCAGATAATCTGATTCAGCCCAATAGAACAGTGATTTACACTTCTAAGATAGCCCGTATAAAGTGTATGTGATATGAGGTAGCATATTGTTACAATATCCTGCATTTAGTCTAAGTTACATACAGATATAGAGGCTACAACTAGTATATATAAAGGGATTGCCAACATTGATTAATCACTCATTCTACTTATTAAATCTCCATTGCTGGATAAAACCTTAGCAAAATTAAAACTGGCATAGTATTTGCTTTGCCTTTCTGTATTACACCCAACAGAGAAGACTTTATGTCTATTCAAGCTGAATTAGAACGATTGAATATTTTTGCTTTTGGCAAAGCTAATATCCGCACACTGCATTACACTTGGTTCGCCTTTTTTATGACCTTTGTGGTCTGGCTGGGGTTAGGGCCGATGATGCCCTTTATAAAAGAGGCATTAGCATTAACGGATCAACAGGCAAAAGTTCTCTTGATTCTTAATGTGGCAATGACCATTCCTGCCAGAATTATTGTGGGCATGCTGGTTGACCGCCTTGGTCCTAAGATTATGTTTAGCAGTATATTAATCCTTGGTGGTTTAATTAGTATTGCTTTTGCATGGGCTGATAGTTATGAAACCCTTGCCATTCTGCGCTTTCTATCAGGCTTTATTGGCGCTGGCTTTGTGGTTGGTATTCGCATGATTGGTGAATGGTTTCCTGCAAGACAAACAGGCATTGCTCAAGGTATTTATGGCGGATGGGGAAATTTCGGCTCCGCAGGTGCAGCACTTACATTACCCTTTATAGCGGTTAACTTCGGCGGTGATAACGGCTGGCGCTATGCGATTACCTTTGCCAGTATTGCTGCGATAAGTTATGGGGCTTTATATTATTTTCTGGTTAGCAATACACCCAAAGGGTCAACCTATTTCAAACCAAAGAAAACAGGCGCAATGGAAGTCACTAGCGGCTTTGATTTAGTCCTTTATATGCTAATGAATATACCGCTATTTCTTGCACTAGCGGTCTTAACATGGAAGCTATCGCCTCTAAAAATGGGATTGATTTCACAGACAGCAACCTATGCAGTTTACTTAGCACTTGCGGTCGTTTATTTCATCCAAATATGGAAAATATGGACGGTTAATTCACATATTTTAAAGCAACCCGTCCCTGAAATGCAGCGTTATAAATTCAAACAAGTTGCTATTTTAGACTGGGCTTACCTTGTCACCTTTGGCACAGAATTAGCCGTTGTTTCAATGCTCGCCATGTTCTATGTGGAGTGGTTTGAATTACCCAAAGTAACCGCCGCCCTATTAGCAGGCATTTATCCCTTTATTAATTTATTTGCTCGTCCTGGGGGCGGTTGGATTAGTGATAAAATCGGGCGTAAATTAACGTTAATGATTGCATTTGCAGGCATCACCGCCAGCTTTTTAACACTCGGATTTGTTAGCAAGGAGTGGTCTATTGTAATGGTCGTCGGCATGACCATCATCGGTGGTATTTTCTCCAAAGCGGGATCTGGCGCAGTCTACGCAATGGTTCCACTCATACAGCGTCGCATGACAGGGCAAATAGCAGGCATGGCAGGTGCATTTGGCAATGTCGGTGCCGTTATTTTTCTCACTGCCAACTCACTCGTTAGCTATGATCAATTCTTTCTCTTTATTGGTATTGTTGCAGCGGTTATCTTTGTAGTGATTGTGGTTTTTCTAGAAGAACCTCAGGGGCAAATTGCCGAGGTTATGCCTGATGGAACCGTTGAGATGATTGATGTGAAATAGCGTTTCACCGAGACTTGACACTAAGACCTTAACATTCCTTGCCATAAAAAAGCCCAACAAAAATGTTGGGCTTTTTTATTCTTATGCGTAATAAAATTACGCTGCCATCGATAAAGGCGTCTTGCAAGTGCCACAGGCGGTTACTTTACAAATCAAGCGGAAGAAGACACGCAAGGTTTGTAGTTGAACCAACACTAAAGGTATTAATAGTGCAAAGAATGCAGGTGACATAAGCGTAACTAAGCCATTTTGTACTAGCCCAAAGGTTAGGAAGAACATACCAAAAACAAAGAAAGCAACACCAGGACAGATAAGCGCAAAGCTTCCTGCATTTACATCACTTCCCTGACTGTTATCAGGAATATAGCCCATTTTTTTCATCACTTTAAAGCCGATCATGCCAAATAGAATTTGTAATGAAATAATAATCGACGTCAAGATAAAGAATGAAGGCTTGGATAATGCTGTTTCAAAACCGTGATGCAATCCCATTGTTAGGCGGAAAATTGTAATACCAACTAAAGTAAGAATTGGGATCATAATCCATAAACTGACACTGGTACTTTTATCAATACCGTGCTGCAATGTAGATAGAAAACCTAATGTTAGCGTAATAACGGTAAGAATAAGTGCTAATGACAGGAAGAATATTGATAAAAAGATACCAATTGCATTAACTTCTACATGATGACTCATTGCACCTGGAGCAGCAAAACCGACGGCTATCATGGATAAAGCAAACACAGCAATCATCTGTGTGAAGTTATTATTCTCAACTAGCTTAAAATTTCCCTGTGTAAATAAGCGAGAAAAATAAGCACCAAGAATTTTTAATGCGTACACACCAACCGCACCAAAGGCTAATATAGCGAGTGGGAATAGGTATTCAACCAGACTCCATAAATCAGGAACAAACAATGCGCCAATAATAAAACTAACGTTAATAGTCATTGCTAAGGTTAATGGGATGACCATTAGAGAAATCTCACGCGGCGAGTTTTTCAACTCTTTAAACGCTTCAGTTTTCTTAAATTTTTTGTATTCAGAAATATTCCAGAATAATAAGCGAAAATGCAATACTGATAGAAGAGCAATTGCGGCAACCGCGAGTGATAGCAGTACCGCCGTTATCCCCCCATTTTGCAAAACACCATAAGCATGATTAAACGTGAGTAATGGTGCGCCCTCGTGCGCTAACATAAAATTAGGATACATAAAGAATGAAACAGCCAATCCACCCGCACCTAGTGCTGCCAAAAAGTACAGAGGATTATAATTTGAATGTAGATTTTTAATTAACATGATTTTTTCTCAATAGGTTCATTGACAGACATTAGTTTTAATAA
>JAGLBQ010000196.1 GCA_023146675.1 Cocleimonas sp.
AAGAAATAAACTAACGATGACGCTTATCAAGTGACGAATGGGACTGCTGAGATATCGTATGCGTCTATTTTGCTTATCATTACGTTATAAAACTACACAGACTCAACCATCTGTTTGTCTGAATAGTTTGCGCATAAAGTATAAATTGCACCTATAGTCCTTACCCAGACATTGTAAGTGTATTCATACGATAGAATGCATTTTTCAGAGTCTAAGGACTTTATACAAAACAATGAGGAACACATGTTAAAGCAGATAGAAATTTTCGCTATTGCGATGATGTTTGTACTGATTACAGCAATTATTCTAATTATTTATACCATGCAGCGGGGGCAGGAGTTTAAAGCGCATCAAAGTACAATTCAAAAGGCAACAGTACATGGTGCGGCTTATGCGGTTAAATTACAGCTTGCTAATAAGCATCGCCATGTGCGCTTGTTTCTGGATGAATATGAGAAGCTTGTTACTCACTTAATCCTGTTTCCAACCGACACAAAAACAGCCAGTGATATAAAAGAACGGTTGCAACAGCGTTTTACTGATTTTTTTACCTTTACGGTAACAAACCAAAAGGGTGTGCCATTATTGCTAGACTTTGATTCATTAGTAGGTGATGCCTGCATGGTTGATTTACAACAATACTTTAAATCAATCAGTAGAAAAGAAGTGGCGTTAAACAAGGTTTTTGTTCATCCACAACCTTATCATTATCACTATGACATCATGGCACCGCTTTATTCTAGCCGTGCAGGCGCACATATCTTTTTTGCCAGCTTTGATTTGCGGGATATTATCGATATTATTAGAACACATGAAATTCCTGGGCAGACATTAATGCTAGTTAAACGCTCTGATCCTACACTAATTGAAGCAGCCAAGCAGGGAGCAAGGGATAAGCTAACTTTTCGTGAAGTTCGTTTGAGTAAGGAAGAGCAGCAGGCTATTAGGGTGTATGAAAATATCCCTGATACGGATTGGCGTTTAGTGAATATCCCCGATGCAGACTTTGAAAGACATTATCTGCGTGGCTTGTGGATAGAGGCGGCTATTATTATATTTATTGTTACCTTGGCTTTATTATTGCTTATTTTTATATTAGCTAGATACAACACTGAAAGAAAAGAGAGCTAGACTAGATGCAGTCTAGTAAATAACAATATTTTTTAAAGGGACGACAGGCTAAGAAAAAATCATAACTATTTTTTTCTTAGCCTGTCGTCCCTTTTTTTGAGTTCTTAGTGTACTTCTGTTGAACTAGCATGATAAAACGCAGTGTCATTATCTTTTAAGAACTGGCTAATTTCCTCAGGATCATCATCTGACATAGTATAAAAATCAAACATTTCATAATCACTGTCATTCTCTTCTTCTGGAATACTATCAGCAATATTAGGAATAGCGGTATCCAAGTCTCCCTTGCCTTCAATCCCAATCAATAGATGCGCTTCCTTACTCTCAGAAGGAACCTGTATTGCCGCCATATAGGCTGTTTCAATCTCAGGATAATTAGAAAATACATCGATCATTGCTTTGCAAAGATTTTCAGGGCGATTGTCCAATATGCCAAGGAACATTTCACCATCTTCCGCCTCCTCTGTATTTTGATCGTCCAACATCGCCTCAGGATCAACGTCAAGCAATCCAGATACATCATCAAAGTCAAGTTCAACGCCATAATCACTATTGGGATTAAGCACCAATGAAACACCGAGGGTCATTTCCATAAAATTGGTGCTCGGAATTTCGATATAGGAAGAATCTTCAGGTATTGCTTGTTGCAACATTTGCATTGACGTGAAAAAGGGAATAACAGGGCTATTATCGTCTTCATTTTCCCAATGCTGAATATCAAACTCCTGATCTTCATTAATATTAAACGTACCGTTTTCTTTACCAATAATACTGCCCAAAATAAAGACATTGGACTTCATTAGTAAATCATAAAAAGTGGGCAGTAATGAGTTATCAGAGGCAGAGTTAAATAAGGCTTGCTCTAGAGGGTTACTTGGTAATAACATTTTTTATCCTTTTTGGTTATAAGCTCTCAGTAAATTGAATTCATTATATCTGAGGGCTTAGACAATTTTTGATTTGCCTTGCAGTATAACGCAATAGTTCGATATATAAATCATCATCGCTTTTCAAATGGCTGCCTAATGTATCTAATTCAATTGTTTTTATAGGAAAACCCTCCGTTAATATCGCAATAGTTTTAGGACGAAATAACGGTTCGCTAAATAAACATTGTGCCTGTGATTGTTTTATTTTTCTACGTGTCTGCATAATTGTTTTTACCCCCGTTTGAATATCCGCATGCAGGTTAATGCTGGCTAGTTTAGGTAGATGAAAAGTCGTAGAAAAATAATTCCATGAGTCATGAAAGACAAGATAAGGTTTGTTTTGGAATGACTGTGATTCACTATGAAAGCGATTTGTAAATTTTTGTATTTTTTGCTGTAGATCAGCTAGATTTTTTTGATAGAACAGGCGATTTTGTGGGTTTAGTTGAGATAATTCACGCGTAATCTTTGTCGCCATGACAATACCATTATGGGGCGACATCCATAGATGAAAATCCTGATCTCCATGCTGATGCGCATCATGTGCATCGTGATGATGCGGGTCCTCCCCGTCTTTATTTTCTTTGCTTATTGCTAGCCACTTAATTTCTGGTAAATCAGCAAGACTAATGATGGTTTGCTGCGGGAGGGTTTGAAATAGCGGGGCGACAAAGCGTTCCAACCCCTCATCAATGCGGAAAATAAGGTTTGCTGCTTTAACCTTTCTTATATCAGAAGGGCGAAAATGGTAATGGTGCGGTGAAGCATAATCAGGCAATAGACGTTGAATATTAACCGTATCTTTTGCGATTGCGCGTACGAGTCCCTCAATTGGTTTAATTGTAACGACAATATTTTTTTTGCTGATGCTCTCTGCATTCGCTGTAGGTAGACAAGCTAGCAAGCCAAAAGCAATCAAGATGTTTAAAAAATTTAAAACGTAGGGTCGATAAGCTCCCCTATCCGCCATAAACCATTGTCGAATTGTGTTAGTGCGTATTTGAGTGATAAAAAAATTGACAAAGGTATTGATAAATCGTCCTGACTGGATAAAAAAACCAAGAGTAACGTGAACTTTTTTCATAACAGATTTTGCGAAGTAAGAGTAGAATGCGCGTATTATGCAAACATCATCAAGAATACTGGCGACATTAAAACATGTAAATCTTAGCTTAGGAAGGCGTGAGATTTTACATGATATTAGTCTTGAACTCTCAGCAGGAAAAGTGCTAACCATTATTGGTCCCAATGGTGCAGGAAAATCAACCTTGTTACGGGTGCTATTAGGGTTGCAAACGGTTGATAGCGGTGAGGTGACCCGCTTACCCTCATTACGCATAGGGTATGTGCCGCAGAAAATTATTATTAATCCTTTAATGCCATTAACCGTGCGCTGTTTTATTGCCTTAGCAGGAAATAAAGATATTAATAAGGTCATGCTTGATGCGGGTATCCAGCACTTAGAAAATCAGGCGGTTCAATCCATTTCTGGGGGTGAGTTTCAGCGTGTCTTATTAGCGCGAGCATTAATGCGCCAGCCACAACTTTTAGTCTTGGATGAGCCAGCACAAGGGGTTGATATGATGGGTCAAGCCGCTCTTTATGAAAAAATTGCACAACTAAAAGAACAACATGGCTTTGGGGTGCTGATGGTGTCGCATGATTTACACGTGGTCATGCAAAAAACGGATCAAGTACTCTGTCTTAATCAGCATGTTTGTTGTAGCGGATTACCAGAAGATGTTAGCCAGCACCCTGAATATCAACGCTTATTTGGTGATTTTCCCGACTCAGGCTTGGCAGTTTATACGCATCATCATGATCATCAGCATGATTTACATGGCAATATCGTCTCAGAAAATCCTACGCAGAGTCATGATAAGGAGTGTTGCAAGCATGGATGATTTTCTACTACGCGCCTTATTAGCAGGGATTGCCGTTGCACTTATTTCAGGTCCGTTAGGGGTGTTTATTCTCTGGCGACGTATGGCATATTTTGGCGATACCTTATCGCATTCAGCCGTATTAGGTGTGGCGTTAGGCTTGCTATTTTCATTTAATATCAGTGTAGGCATCCTGTTATCATCTGTTGCAGTGGCTATTTTTTTGTTATTTTTTCAAGGACAAAAAACACAAGGCAGTGATACTTTGCTAGGAATTATTGCGCACAGTGCTTTATCGCTAGGTCTGGTTGTCTTTAGTTTTGTTAAAGGTGCTAATGCAGAATTAAATGCATGGTTGTTTGGCGATATTTTAACGGTTACATGGAATGAACTGAGTATTATATTCGCAGCAGTAGTGGTCGTTTGGATATTGCTAGCCCTTATTTGGCGATCATTATTAACCATTACCATTGATGAAGAGTTAGCAAAAGTAGAAGGGATTAATGTAGCGCTAGTATCATTGATTTACACCTTATTAATTGCTGTATTAGTCGCAGTTGCCATGAACATTGTTGGGGCATTGCTGATTACATCACTATTAATTATTCCCGCTGCCACGGCACGTCCATTATCTCAAACCGCAAAGCAGATGGCTGTGGTTGCGATAGTATTAGGCGTGATAGCCGTATTCGGTGGTCTTACCGCCTCATTTACATGGGATACACCCGCAGCCCCTTCGATAGTTGTGGTCGCTAGTCTATTATTTATTATTACTCAGCTAGTTTACAGAATGAAGCGATGATAAAACGTAAAGCATAATTTATTTGTAAGCTTTTTATAAACTCAATATGCTACCTTCCATTTAAAATAAACGATGAGCCTCCCCTGTGAATAAATCCCTAATAGAAAAAATTCTCACTGCCCGTGTTTATGATGTTGCCAAAGAAACACCGCTAGACCTTGCTAAACTGCTATCAAAGCGAACTAATAATACTATTTATCTCAAGCGTGAAGACCTGCAAGCTGTATTTTCCTTTAAATTACGCGGTGCATTTAACCGCATGTTTCAGCTATCTGATGCAGCGAAGGCGCGCGGTGTTATTGCCGCGTCTGCGGGGAATCATGCGCAGGGTGTAGCGATGTCAGGGCATAAAATGGGCGTTGAAACCAGCATCGTGATGCCAAAAATCACACCTGAAATTAAGGTAAAAGGGGTTGAATCTTGGGGGGGGAAGGCGATCTTGCATGGCGATAATTTTGATGAAGCGTATATCTATGCGCTGGAGCTGGCAGAGAAACATAATCTAACTTTTTTACATCCCTTTGATGATATTGATGTGATTGCAGGGCAAGGAACGATTGGCATGGAGTTATTACGCCAGCATCCAGATCCTATTGATATTATCTTTATTGCAGTAGGCGGCGGTGGTTTAATCTCAGGGATTGCTACCTATATTAAATACCTCAGCCCAACGACTAAAATTATTGGTATAGAGCACGAAGAAGCAGCCAGTATGACAGAGTCATTTAAACAAAATAAACGCGTTATTTTGGATCAAATTGGTTTCTTTGCCGATGGTGCCGCGGTGAAACAGGTGGGTAAAAACACCTTAAAAATTGCACGAAATGTGGTTGATGAAATGATAACCGTATCAACCGATGAAACCTGCGCGGCTATTAAGGATGTATTTGAAGATACCCGTACACTCTTAGAACCCGCAGGCGCACTGGCAACCGCTGGAATGAAAAAATACATCCAGAATAACAAGCTAGAAAACCAGCAAATAATCTCTATTTGTAGTGGCGCTAATATTAGCTTTGATCGTCTTCGGCATGTTGCAGAACGTGCTGAACTGGGTGAAAAACGTGAAGTATTATTGGCGGTTACTATTCCTGAAAAACCAGGTAGTTTTCAGGCCTTTTGCCAAGCAATTAGCAATCGAACCATTACAGAGTTCAATTATCGCTATTCTGATCAGCACAATGCACAAGTATTTGTGGGGGTTTATCTAGGAAAAGGTGATCAGGAAAAACAAGAACTACTTCAAAATCTTAAAGAAAAACAATACCCTGCAGAAGATTTAAGTAATAATGAGGTTGCTAAAGTGCATTTGCGCTTTATGGTCGGTGGGCACGCACCTATCGCAGAAGATGAAGTATTGTATCGCTTTACCTTTCCTGAGCGACCGGGTGCCTTATTACACTTCTTGACAGGGATTGGTGATAAATGGAATATCAGTCTCTTTCATTACCGCAATCATGGTTCTGATTTTGGACGTGTTCTGGTTGGAATACAGGTTCCATCACAAGAACGTGATGATTTTTGTGCGTTCTTAGAGGCATTGGGTTATGAGTATCATAATGAAACCACTAACACTGTCTATCAACGCTTTTTACGCTAGTTTTTTTGTTAATCCTATCATTAGATAAGTAACCTTTCACGACACTTGATATGCCCCTAGGTCGACTAGATAACCTCTATTCGAGCGATAAAAGAGAATCATAAAAATGACTTCAATCTATAAAAATATCCGTTATTCATGGCTGATTATTACCATGTTTCTTCTGCCAATAAGTTTTTTACACGCTTCAGAAAAATTAGAGGGATGCTTTAAAGCCAGCCAGTCTTGCGAGGCATTGCGCTCGATTCGTAAAAAGACGAACCCTGGCAATATTTCATTAAAAATTGGCAAAGAGTATCGTCTAGTTGCTAAAAACAAAGCCAATGCTGCAACCCATTATCAGCTCATTGTCACAGGCGCTGAGCCAGAGCATCGTTGGGTTACTCTTGAGTGTGGGCGTGTATTGAAAAGCTGTGCAGATGGCTATAAAACCTCCGCTACTAAGCGCAAAGCAAGTAATGAATATTTACTTGCGTTGAGCTGGCAGCCCAGTTTTTGTGAAACACATAAACGTAAGCCTGAGTGCAAAACATTAACCTCAGCACGTTTTGATGCAGGGCATTTAGCTCTGCATGGTTTATGGCCACAACCGCGTAATAATGCCTATTGTGGTGTCAGTGTTAAAGATAAGTCTATTGATCGAAAAAAGCGTTGGAATTTATTAAAGCCACTAAAACTCAGTGCGGATGTGACGAAAGAATTGACTAA
>JAGLBQ010000197.1 GCA_023146675.1 Cocleimonas sp.
ATTTTTGAACGGGACACGCCTAAAATGGCAACTTCGGGTGTATTGACAATAGGTGTAAATTTTGTGCCGCCAATTCCACCTAAGCTTGAGATAGTAAAACAGCCACCTTGCATGTCAGAAGGTTTTAGCTTTTTATCACGCGCTTTGCCTGCAAACTCACGAATTTCTTGTGATATTTGTACTAGTGATTTTTTATCTGCATCACGGATCACAGGAACGACTAAACCATCAGGTGTGTCTACTGCGACACCGACATTATAGTAGCTTTTGAGAATAAGATTTGCACCACTCGTATCTAGCGAACTATTGAAGCGAGGGAATTGTTTTAGCCCCGCAACAACGGCTTGAATAATAAAGGCAAGTGGGGTGATTTTAATCCCATCACGTTCCATTTCTTTACCCATTTGCTTACGAAATGCTTCCATTTCGGTAATATCTGCTTCATCAAACTGAGTTACATGCGGTACGGTTAGCCAACTGCGATGTAAAAACTGACCTGTTAGCTTATTGATTTTACTCAGTGATTGGGTTTTTATTTCACCAAATTTACTAAAATCAATCTCAGGCATTGGCGTAATACCAAGCGGCGTGCCTTGAGTTTGGGGGCTAATACCACTTGAAAGTGCTGATTTTACAAAACCTTTAATATCATCCCGTAACACACGGTTTTTACGCCCTGTACCTGAAAGAGCGCCTAAGTCAACGCCAAGTTCACGTGCAAACTTTCGTACAGAGGGGCTTGCATACGCTTTGCTAAAAGTAACCTCATCAATCTTGGCAGTTGGAGAAGGTTTAGGGGATGAAGGAGCAGGCTCTGCCTTCGATGCTATTGATTGCTCAGGTTCTGGTGCTTTTTCTGCTTCTTGAGGTATTGTCTCTGTTGTTTCTTCTGCTTTTGATGCGGTACTGGTCGTTGCTTCTAGTAGAAGAATTAGTCCACCTTCAGAAATATCATCACCAATAGCAATTTTAATTTCTTTAACAAGCCCTGCGTCACTACTTGGTATTTCCATTGATGCTTTGTCAGACTCAACGGTAATCAGCGAGTCTTCCGCTTCGATATGATCACCAACATTAACCAGTATTTCAGTAATTTCTACACTCTCAAAATCACCAATATCAGGGACTGTAATTTCTTTCATACTCATTGTGTTTACGCCTGTAGTGGGTTGGTTTTTTCGGTATCAATTTCATATTTTGCAATAGCATCTGAAACTTTTGCCGTTGCGATCATGCCTTCATCTGCTAATGATTTTAAGGCTGCAATGACAATATGATAACGATTAACTTCAAAGTGTTTACGCAATTCAGCACGTGTATCACTACGACCAAAACCATCCGTGCCAAGTGTTGTGTAGCTACCTGAAATCCATTCACGAATTTGTTCAGGATATTGCTTTACATAATCGGTTGCGGCAATGGTTGGTCCACGACGTTTTTTCAACTTTTGTTCTACAAAGGATATTTTTTCTTTTTCTAGTGGATGCAAGCGATTCCAGCGTTCTATTTCATCCGCATCACGTGCTAATTCATTAAAACTGGTGCAACTCCAAATATCAGAATCAACGCCCCAATCACTCGTTAATAAATCAGCAGCAAAGATAACCTCACGCAGAATAGTTCCTGATCCCATCAATTGTACTTTTTTCTTCTTTTTGCCGCCGCTTCGTAGCAGGTACATGCCTTTAATAATGTCTTTTTCAACCCCTTTAGGCAGGGCAGGCTGAGTATAATTTTCATTCATTGTAGTGATGTAGTAATACACATCTTCTTGATTGGCATACATGCGTTGTAAGCCATTATGTACAATCACTGCCATTTCATAAGAATAAGTTGGATCGTATGAAATACAGTTCGGAATTAAACCTGCCTGTACCATGCCGTGACCATCTTGATGCTGTAGTCCTTCACCTGCCAGCGTGGTGCGTCCTGCGGTAGCACCTACGAGGAAGCCGCGAGAACGACAATCACCCGCTGCCCATGCCAAATCACCAATACGCTGGAAACCAAACATAGAATAATAAATATAGAAAGGAACCATATTAATATTATGGGTGCTGTAAGCGGTAGCAGCGGCAATCCATGAGGAGAACGCGCCCGCTTCATTAATACCTTCTTCTAATATCTGTCCACTTTTATCTTCTTTATAGAACATCACCTGTTCTTTATCTTGAGGCTCGTAAAGCTGTCCTACGGATGAGAAAATTCCTAATTGGCGGAACATGCCTTCCATACCAAAAGTGCGCGCTTCATCAGGTACAATCGGTACAACATTTTTGCCCATTTTCTTATCGCGGGTTAATAAGGTTAGTAAGCGTACAAATGCCATTGTAGTTGACATTTCTTTATCACCCGAGCCTTTCAATAAACTATCAAAAATAGAAATATCAGGGACTTCTAAGGGGGCTGCTGATGTTTTGCGTACAGGAAGTGAGCCGCCTAGTTTTGCGCGGTGATCATGCATGTATTTATACTCAGGGCTATCTTTTTCAGGACGATAATAAGTACAAGAGGCGGCTTGTTCATCGGTTAGTGGAATATTGAAACGATCCTTAAAGGCAATCATTTCATCTTCGCTCAATTTCTTCTGAGAGTGAGTACGATTTTGTCCTTCACCCGCAGATCCCATGCCATAGCCTTTAACGGTATGGGCTAAAATAACGGTTGGCTGATTTTTATGATTAACCGCAGAATCATA
>JAGLBQ010000198.1 GCA_023146675.1 Cocleimonas sp.
AAGTTTCTAATTATCTTTGATCTATGCGCATGAGAAGCCGAAGGAGTTGCCAGCAATATCTCATCTATATCAGTGCATTTATCACCTAATTGCTTTTTTATAGATTGAAAACTATTAACTTTTAACCCTAAAACATGCTTATCATGTAGTGTTTTATCATCATCAATAAAACCTATTACTTGTAGGTTACTATCACTCTCAAGTGCTTTTGCTAGTTGAGTGCCCGCTTTTCCCGCACCATAGATATAAATATTTTTCTGCCCAGTTTTTTTTGCAGCTCTATTTTCCAAAGCAATAAAAAAGCTTCTTGCTAGAATACGACTTCCACTAATAAGCATCACTAAAACTAGCCAAATGATCAGAGGGACAGAACGTGGTATTTGAAAGTCAAAGCTTATTGCTATGACTCCCCATATCAACACAGCAATCGTCACAGCTTGGAGTACAGCCCATAAAGCTTTTACGCCCACATAGCGAATCACCGCTTTATACAATCCAAAACGAATAAAAATGGGGATTGTTACCAATAAAGCAATTAATAATAACAAAAACTGTTTTGCATCAAAAATATGCCATTCATCTAAACGCAACGAGAAACCTAGCCATATCGAAAATAGAACACAGAATATATCTGCAAGCATTATGATAAACTGCTTCTGCACTCGTGCTAGATTACTTATACCTACCAGTGGATTTAACAAATTATACTCATGGTGAATATAGGTCTTGGAATACATATCTACCTATCCTTATAAAAAAGCACGCTATTGCCCTACCGATCCATTCGATATTCTCTAATAAACGAGCATAACCACTTATACCCTTAAAGATCACTCCAATAATATTTTTCAACCAAATATAGGCCTCCTTCATGAAAAAGAAAAGCCAACGCTAGGAGTTTATAAATGAAAGCAACCACGTTAGTGCAGTGGGAAAGAGGTTAGACTTTTCCAGCCTCCTATAATTAAAGGCAATTATCACCTAATATTATTAATATGGAAAAATAGACCTATTATTCATTTAATTAACAACCAATCATCAATAGCTTATTTAAATAATGACTCATCCTGTATAAATTCAAAACAATACTATAGTACAGAACATTAAAAAAAACAGTGCTAAAAAGCACTTTAATATATAGCTTCTACTCTATAAGGGTTATATTCTTAATTCTGCGATATGTTCACGTTATTAAGACT
This sequence comes from Cocleimonas sp., assembly GCA_023146675.1. GTDB lineage: Bacteria > Pseudomonadota > Gammaproteobacteria > Thiotrichales > Thiotrichaceae > JAGLBW01. The sequence continues at coordinate 1,200 of JAGLBQ010000198.1, forward strand.
AAGCTAGAAAATTATATTATTAATCATGTAAAAAACTTACATTATTACTTGATAGTCACTAAGTCACAACAGTTTCTGCCACACCTCTGCAACTAGTATTACAGAAGCTCTAAGTTTGGTGATATTTATTCACACAAATAGCATACTATCAACATCGAAGCTTGCTAGAAATTTTAGAATACCAATTTATTGTATTTCAACAAGATAGAGGAAAGATCTTCCATTATTAGATATTAATTTACTATTTTTAAACAAATAGCTCTGTATTTACCTTGTAACCCATTGGCACTGATTTGAAAAATTATGAACTCCAAATTTCTAGAAAAACTTCAGTACACAAAAAAGCCACAATAGATTCTCATTTATTGTGGCTCAGTTAATCCCAACTCAACCACCAGCCAGCATCACCCACTATGTGCTTTTCACACAAACTAAACAAACAGGTGGTGGTATTTTTCAAGTAAGTAAAAGCTGGTCAATCTGCTTGATTTCTTAAAAAAGCTGGGATATCAAGGTAGCTTTCACCACTTCCACTTGAAGAGTTTCTATCATCATATCCTGGTGTACGCCCATCACCTACGGCTACTTTTTCCAGCTCTACGCGACGTAGCTTAGTAACAGGTGCTCTTGTCTCAGGGACTGGCACTGCTTTTAATTCAACTTTTTTATCAAGACCTGTAGCGACCAATGTAACACGAATTTCATCACTCATTTCGGGATCAATGACCGTTCCAACCACAACGACAGCCTCATCGGATGCAAATTCACGGATAGCAGCACCCACTTCTTCAAATTCCATGATACCCATATCCAGTCCTGCTGTAATATTAACAAGGATACCTTGAGCACCTTTAAGATCAACATCATCTAATAGCGGGCTTGCAATAGCTGCCTGTGCTGCCTTTGTTGC
>JAGLBQ010000199.1 GCA_023146675.1 Cocleimonas sp.
GCACCTGTTCCTGTGCCACCGCCCATTCCTGCGGTAATAAAGAGCATATCTGTTCCTACAATAAGTTCTTTAATACGCTCTCTGTCTTCCAATGCAGCCTCACGACCTATTCCTGGATCAGCGCCTGCACCTAAACCTTTTGTTAATGCATTGCCAAGCTGCAATAGTGTATTCACACCTGAGCCTTCCAACGCTTGTGCATCTGTATTAGCACAAATAAATTCAACACCTTCTATACCACTATCAACCATGTTTTGTACAGCATTTCCACCACCACCACCAACACCAATAACCTTAATGATGGCATTTTTTGACTCCGTATCCATTAATTCAAACATCTTGTCTCTCCTAAGTTTTATTCTTTACTTTCGATCCTGTACTATATGATCGACACTTACCTGCCCAAGCATTCATATATAATTGCTAGTCTTTAGGGGGATAGCTAGCTATATCTGTTATTCTATAAGTTTCCACTAAACCACTTCTTCATTTTTTCCCATATATTATCACCCGTAACCCTTTTTTCATAAGTACCACGTTCTCCTTGCGCCTGCTGACTGACACCATACATCAATAATCCAACACCCGTTGAATGCAATGCATTCGTCACTTCACCTTTTAATCCACCAATATTACGCGGTATTCCTATCCGTACTGGCATATGGAATATTTCTTCTGCTAACTCTACCGCACCTTTAATTTTTGATGAACCTCCCGTCAGTACAACACCTGCCCCAATACGCTCTTCAAATCCGCTGCGTCTTATTTCTGCCAGAATCAGCGAGAAAAGCTCTTCATAACGCGGCTCAATCACCGATGCTAATGTCTGTACTGACAAACCACGCGACTCACGCTCACCAACCCCAGGTACTTCTATGAGATCATCTTCAGATGCCATTTGCCGCAACGCACAACCGTGTTGAATTTTTAACTCTTCTGCAAATGGTGTGGGTGTCCGCACTGCAACAGCAATGTCATTTGTCACCTGATCACCCGCAATAGGAATTACTGCCGTATGCTGGATTGCCCCATTCAGATAAATCGCTATATCACTGGTTCCACCGCCAATATCCACCATACAGACGCCTAGCTCACGCTCGTCATCTTGCAAAACAGCAAAGCTTGATGCTACCTGCTCCAAGATAATATCATCGACATCCAAACCACAGCGCTCAACACATTTAATAATATTTTGTGCCGCACTTTGCGCACCTGTAACCAAGTGCACCCGTGCTTCTAAACGTACACCAGCCATACCAACGGGATCACGAATCCCCTCTTGATTATCAATAACAAAGTCTTGTGGCAATACATGCAAAATACGTTGATCAGCAGGAATCGCTACGGCCCTTGCTGCATCCAGCACTCGATCCATATCTGCTTCGGTCACTTCGCGATCTTTTATTGCCACAATACCATGTGAGTTCAGGCTGTGAATATGGCTTCCTGCAATACCAGCATAGACTGAGTTAATATTCACCCCAGCCATTAGTTCTGCTTCCTCTATGGCATGTTGAATCGACTCTATGGTTGATTCTATATTGACCACAACGCCTTTTTTCATACCCCGCGCAGGGTGCTTGCCTATCCCTACTATATCCAAGCGTCCTTCACTGGATGTTTCCCCAATCAGTGCTACCACCTTTGATGTACCAATATCAAGGGCAACAATCATGTCTGTATCTTCACTATTTGACATTTTCTACTTCCTTTACCTTTTTAAGCGCTATATCCATTTAACAGCAAAACCATTGGTGTAACGTAGATCTACAGTATCTATCTTTTCTACTTGCCCTGCTAACTGATTGCTATATCCAACAATAAAACGACGTAAGCGACGCTCATGCTCCTCTCTACCTACTTTAACTTTCATTCCATTCGCTAGTTTTAAAATCCAAGAGCCACGCGTATCTTCCCTAAATTCCACAATATCAACAGGAAAGTCCTGCATCCATTCACGAATTTTGACATAACTCTCCACCATTTCTCGCCCTTTATCAAATGGACTGTACAATAATGGTAATTTATTTTTTAACAATGGCAAATCAACATCAATAACTTCACCAAATTCATTTACCATCCCTTCTTTACCCCAAAAGGCAATCGGGTTTTGCTCATGTATTTTGACTATCAATTTATTTGGCCACATGCTGGTCAATGATGCAGAATAAACCCAAGGGTTAAATTCTATCTCTTCTTCCAGAGTTGTCTTATCAAGCAAGTATAAATTCGTTTTTACAAAGGGTTCAATAATTGGCTGCAAAGCTAATTTATCTAAATGCTTAAGATCACCTAGTACTTCCACTGATTTAATCTGCAAATTTTCTGGGTTTTTTATCCAGTTATGCAAAGTAATCGCCACTAGCGCGGGGGTAATAATCAATGCTAACAAGGTTACTATTCTCCTGTTAATTTTAGGTAAATCAATCTCTGCAAATGACCGACGACCTCGCACACTGTTTTTCTTCCCTGAGACTTTCCTTGTGACTTGTATTCTCTTTTTTCTCATAAGCATTCCTTGCCAGCATTAATTCAGATCGATGTTGCTAAAACACGCATAACCAAATCATCAAAACTAATCCCCGCAGCCTTTGCTGCCATCGGAACTAAAGAATGATCCGTCATTCCTGGCACCGTATTGACCTCTATTAACCAAAATTTTCCGTCACCATCACGCATGACATCAACACGTCCCCAGCCAGTTGCTGCGACTGCTTTAAAGGCTATTTTTGCTAATGACTGTAATTTTTTTTCCTCATCCTCTTGCAAACCACTTGGGCAATAATATTTTGTCTCATCGGATTGATACTTTGCTTCATAATCATAAAAATCACTCTGTGCTTCGAGTCGAATGACAGGCAATGACTCTTCACCCAATAAGGCAATCGTATACTCTTCACCATTTACCCACTGCTCTGCTAGTACCAAATGATCATATTCTGCTGCACATTCATAGGCTGCTGGCAACTCACTGGCATGCTCCACTTTCGTCATACCAATACTTGAACCTTCATTGGCAGGCTTAATCATCATTGGCAAACCAAGCTGATTAATAACCTCAGCAAAGTCTGTGCCAGAAGTTAACACTTTATAAGCAGGCGTTGGCAATTCTGCTCCGATCCAAATACGCTTGGTCATCAATTTATTCATACTGATTGCGGATGCCATTACGCCACACCCCGTATAGGGAATTTGCAAGATATCTAGCGCACCTTGAATCTCACCATCTTCACCACCACGACCATGCATAATATTGAAGACTCGATCAAACTTTCCTTCTTTTAACGTGGTCAGCACGTCACGATTAACATCAATACCATATGCATCAACGCCTTTCGCTAACAATGCTTTAAGGACTGCTGCACCACTGTTAAGAGACACCTCCCTTTCAGCAGCCCAACCTCCCATTAACACCGCTACTTTCCCAAAAACCTTATTCGTCATAGTAAATCTCCCTGTGACGACAAACGTTTTGGTAAACTCACAGAAATTGCACCTACATTGCCGGCACCAAGCGTTAACAGCACATCATCGTCCTGCAACTGACTTAACAATAATTCCGCAATATCATCTTCACACTCGACAAAGACTGGATCAACTTGCCCTCGATTACGAATTGAACGTGCTAATGAGCGCCCATCTGCACCCGCTATGGGCTCTTCTGAGGCAGCATAAACATCCATTAATAACAGCACATCTGGCTCAGACAATACCTTTGAAAAATCTTCAAATAAATCTCGCGTACGTGTAAAGCGATGCGGTTGAAATAAAACGACCATGCGACGCTCAGGCCAAGCGGTGCGTATTGCTTGCATCGTTGCCTTCATTTCTGTCGGATGATGACCATAGTCATCAACCAGAGTCACTAGTCCTTTTGTCGTTTGTATATCCCCATGAAACTCAAAGCGCCTACCAACCCCTTGAAACTTTTTTAATCCATTAACAATGGCTTCATCTGACACACCAATTTCAGTTGCAACAGCAATGGCTGCCAGCGCATTTTGCACATTGTGCTCACCTGGCATATTCAAGGTAATATCTAACTTTTTATTACCTTCACGCAAAACTGTAAAAAAGCTTTGCGCGGCATCATAACGAACATCCATCGCTCTAATATCAGCAGGATAATGAATACCATAACTAACAATTGTGCGGGTCACCCTCGGTAAAATATCACACACATGCTCATCATCAACACAAAGAATTGCTAAGCCATAAAAAGGCAGATGATGTAAAAACTCGACAAAAGTTGATTTCAGCTTTTCAAAATCACCATCATACGTTGACAAATGATCAGCATCTATATTGGTAACAATTGAAATCATTGGCTTTAGCAATAAAAATGACGCATCACTCTCATCCGCTTCTGCTACTAAATACTCACCCGTTCCCAATTTTGAATTACAGGCGGTACTATTGAGTTTCCCACCAATAACAAAAGTAGGATCAAGCCCACCCTCAGCTAGCACACTGGTTACTAAACTAGTTGTTGTCGTCTTACCATGTGTTCCAGCAACAGCAATACCATTGCTAAAACGCATAATCTCCGCCAGCATTTCTGCGCGTGGAACAACAGGAATATTATTTTCCCGTGCTTCCTTGATTTCTGGGTTTCCTTCATCAATAGCAGATGATACGACAACAACATTTGCACCCTGAATATTCTTTGCAGCATGCCCCTGATAAACCGTAATACCAATACCTGACAGGCGCTGCGTCATTGGACTCTCTGCGATATCTGAACCACTCACAGAAAAACCAATATTAGCAATAACCTCTGCAATACCGCCCATACCTGCGCCACCAACACCAACAAAATGCACATGCTTGATACGTTTACGCGCTAAATCTGTCTTTTCCCTCATATCTTTTCTTCCCCATTATTATTGGCGGTATGTTTATTAAATTCATAACCTGCCAATTGTGCACAAATCGCGGCAACTTCAATGGTTGCTGTCGGTTTTGCCATTTCTTTTGCTTTTATACTCATTCTTAATAGTTTTTCTCTATTTGTTAGCAATGATTGCAACACTTCACTTGCTGACTGCTTATTAAATTCTGTTTGCGGAATCAAAATAGCAGCACCACACTCTGCCAAATAAGCACCATTTGCTGTCTGATGATCATCTACCGCATAAGGATAAGGTACTAATACCGATGCTAACCCTGCTGCTGCCACTTCTGCAATAGTCAATGCACCCGCACGGCAAATAATCAAATCTGCCCATTCATAGGCTTCACTCATATCTTCTATAAAAGGCGTAACGATCGCATCAACATCTGCTACTTTATAGTTTTCTTGCGTCGATTCTTCTTTACTTTTACCTGCTTGATGACGCACTTCAGGTCGAATAGCTAGCTCTAATTCTGCTAAGGCTGATGGAACCGTTTCATTGAGAGCCTGTGCACCAAGACTTCCACCGATAATTAATAATCTTGTCGCTCCTTCTCGCCCTGCCAAACGTTTATCGGGCGCGGCAATGTCCGTTATCTCTTTTCTGACAGGATTACCAACAGCAATAATCTTATTCTGCTTTGCTGATGATGCTCCTTTAGCAAAAGTTTGCGGGAAACCTTCCAGTATTTTTTTACTAAATCGGCTTAATAACTTATTGGTTAAGCCTGCAACTGCATTTTGCTCATGGATCACAACAGGTATTCCCATTAATGAAGCCACCAAGCCTCCAGGTCCTGCAACAAAACCGCCCATCCCTAAAACTGCAACAGGACGATGTTTACGCATAATACTAATTGACTGAAATAAGGCTCTAACCAGCTTCACTGGTGCTGCTAACAATGTTATTAAGCCTTTGCCACGTAAACCATTGACATCTAACCATGCCATTTCTATGCCAGCTGCAGGTATTACACGCGCTTCTAAACCTTTATGTGTTCCCATCCATACCACGGGAATGTCTTGCTCAATAAGCGCACGCGCGACCGCTAGACCTGGGTAGACATGTCCCCCTGTTCCTCCTGCTGTCACTAATATAGGTCGCTTATTTGTCATAATATTCCATTAAATCCAATTATTTTTTGCGTGTCACTGCACTTTTTCGCTTCTTTGCTATTTTTCTAACAGGAGCTCGTTTTATTGCTTTCTTTTTCACTCTTTTTTTTCTTTTATTTTGTTTTACCAATTCCTTCGGCGACAAGCCAAACAGTGCAATTTGTGTATCACGATGCACACGCATTAAAAATGCCATTGCAATCATCGTAACAAGCACGCTACTTCCACCATAACTAATCAATGGCAGGGTCAATCCCTTGGGTGGTAACAATGCCAAATTAACACCGATATGAAAGAGAGACTGAAAGCCCAGCCAAAAACCAATCCCATAAGCAATATAAGCAGCAAAATGCAATTTCGCCTTATCTGCATTAAAACCAATCACAAAGGCGCGCTGCACTATCCATGCAAACAATAAGAGAGTAAGAACAATACCAATAAATCCAAACTCTTCTGCTAATACAGCAAAGACAAAATCATTATGTGCTTCTGGCAAATAAAACAGTTTTTGTACACCACCACCTAAACCAGCACCAAACCAGCCGCCATCACCAACTGCCATTAAGGCATGAACGGTTTGATATGCCTTCCCTGAGGCATTTGCCCAAGGATCTAGATACGCTGCAATACGCGCGCCACGATAACCCATCATGACAAGTGGTATCGCAAGTACCACAACAGCCACAACTAACACCGCTATTCGAGACAATTTTACACCGCCTAAAAACAACATCGCCAATGCTGTTGCTGTTACCACAACCGTACTACCAAAATCGGGTTCAAGCATTAGCAAAGCATCAACAGCAAGCAAAATTACCAACGGAACAACTAGTGGCTGCCATGACGCTGACTGTGACAAATTTTTCCCATGGCGCAA
>JAGLBQ010000002.1 GCA_023146675.1 Cocleimonas sp.
TGATTAAGTAAGGCGTTATGGGTGAGTAATAATGCTATTAGATCATCGCTACTAAATATTTCAGCACGTAGATAAAGCTGTTTAGGTTGCTGTTTAGGTAATTGTTCAAGCTGGATATGTACCTCGCCCGCTGAAAAATTGAAGGTGTTTATTTCTATATAAGGATTTTTCATGCTGATTGTCATTTATCATCTCCACTATTGTCTTAGTGACACTAACCATTATAGTGTCACAAAGACACTAATGGAGTCAATACCTTTTATCGGGAGATATTAGCAAAAATATCGGTGATATTATCTCGCAATACCCGACCTGCACTTTGCTAGCCCAGCTTAAATTGATAGTCTTCTCATGCTCAGGCGAACAATGCCATCAAGTGCTATACTCAGGGTATGAAAAAAATTATCAGCATTATTGTTAGCGTATTCTTTTTAGCAGGAGTCAATACTGTGTCAGCAGAAGAGGCAATTAAGATTGGATCAGCAGCGCCAGATTTCACCTTGGTCGATCAGAAAAACCAATCGCAAACTTTGAGTAAAATGCAGGGGAAGTGGTTGGTTCTGTATTTCTATCCAAAAGATGAAACGCCAGGTTGTGTCGCGGAGGCATGTAGTTTTCGTGATAATATGGTTTCGATACAGGCTAAAAATACAGTGGTTTGGGGAGTAAGTGTGGATAATAAAGAAAGCCATGCTGATTTTGCCAAGCATCATCAACTGCCCTTTACGTTATTGGCAGACCCCGATGGAAAGGTCGCACAACGTTATGGCTCGCTTAGAAATTTAATAATTTTTAAGATTGCTAAGCGGCATAGTTTTATTATTGATCCTAAGGGTAACATTGCTAAAATTTATCGTAATGTCTCGCCCAAGTCGCATGTTGAAGAGGTGTTAAAAGACTTGCAAAAACTACAAGGGTCTTGATAGTTATGCTTTAATCACCAAGAATTATCCCCACAACGCTATGTGGGAATAATACAAAATGGGCATGATGAGCTATCGCTCTTCCTCTTTAGTAAACAAACTAATAATAACCAATAATCCCGCGCCAACCGCAATTGCAATATCAGCAATGTTAAAGGTGGCAAAATGTCCATTGCTCAAAAAGAACACATCCCAATCAATATAAAAATCAATAAAGTCAGTGACTTTTGCTTGTAGCACGCGGTCAATTAAATTACCAATGGCGCCGCCAAGTACGAGTGCAAGTCCGATGGATGTCCATCGCTCGTTTTCTTTTAGTTGCTTCAGCCAGTAAAGAATATAGCCACTAACCGCAAAGGCAAGAACAGCAAAGAATATCTGTTGCCAGCCGCCTTGATCATTGAGGAATCCAAACGCTGCACCTGTGTTATAGGTGAGCGTCATATTCAGAAAGGAGGTGATGGGTATTTTTTCATACAGATCAATATTTGCGTTTGCCATCCACTTGGTGAGCTGGTCAAGAAAAACGATAACCACCGAAAGCCACACCCATTTAAGCATAATGGCGCTCCTCACCTGAGCCTGCCACGTTTCCAGTACAACGTCCACATAGTGTTGGGTGATCGGCATCAGTGCCTATATCATCCTGATGATGCCAACAGCGTACACATTTATCATTGGGCGATGCCATGCTTTGCAGCCATACATTGTCTAAACCGTTCGCTACAATACTATTTTCAGGCTGACTATCTGCCTGTTGAACCTGTGTTGCTGAGGTCATTAGTACAAAACGTAATTCATTACCTAGCTTGCTCAGTGCATTAAACGTATCGCCAGAACAGTGAATTAAAACTTCAGCATCAAGTGAAGAGCCAATACCTTTGTCTTTGCGCAGTTGTTCTAATTGTTTGCCACTTGCTTCGCGGACTGCAAAAATTGTCTGCCATTCTGCTTCGCTGATATTTTCATTCGCATCTAATTCAAATAAGCCGTCATACCACTCACTTAAAATAGCAAACTCGGCTTTTTCAAAGGGCATTTTCTTCCACAATTCTTCCGCAGTAAAGCTTAGAATAGGAGTCATCCAGCGCGTTAATGCACGCAAAATATGATACGCCGCTGTTTGTGCAGAACGTCTTGGCAGTGAGTCTGCTTGCATGGTGTATTGACGGTCTTTAGTAATATCCAGATACAAGCTACCCATTTGAATTGAGCAAAAATGCAATATCTCCTGATAGACTAAATGGAACTGCATATTATCGTAAGCATCCGTGATTTTAGCTTGTGAACGTGCCGCTTGTGCTACTGCCCAACGATCGAGTGCAATCATATCGTTTGCTGCAACAAGATCCGTATCAGGATTAAAGTCGCTGATATTTGACAGCAAATAACGTGAGGTATTACGAATACGCCGATACGCATCCGCCGCGCGTTTAAGAATCTCATCCGATGCGGTGATTTCTCGGCTATAGTCCGTTGATGAGATCCATAAGCGCATAATATCAGCGCCCAAATTATTCATCACTTTCATTGGCGCAATAATATTACCCAATGATTTTGACATTTTTTTACCCTTGGCATCGACCACAAAACCATGAGTTAACACATTTTTATAAGGTGCTTCACCGTGCATCGCAACCGATGTCAGTAAGGATGATTGGAACCAACCGCGATGCTGATCTGAACCTTCCAGATAAAGATCAGCAGGTGCAGATAGATTACCTCTACGCCTTAAAACAGACTCATGTGTTGTCCCTGAATCAAACCACACATCCAAGGTGTCAGTTGTTTTTTCATAGTTTGGAGCATCTGTACCAATTAATTCTTCAGTGCTAACACGATGCCAATATTCAATACCTTCGCGTTCAATCCCTTGCGCTACTTTCTCCATAATAGGTTGCATATGCGGATGTAACTCATGGGTTTCATTATGGATCAATAATGGAATGGGCACGCCCCAGAAACGCTGGCGTGAAATACACCAATCTGGACGGTCTTCAATCATTTTATAGATGCGATTTTCACCCCATTCAGGAATCCACTTCACACTTTTAATTGATTCTAATGCTTTTACGCGCAGCTCCTGTGTCTCCATGCTGATAAACCATTGCGGCGTAGCACGGAAGATAATAGGCGATTTATGGCGCCAGCAATGAGGATAGCTGTGTCTGATTTGTTCAGATTTTAATAGGCGTTGATTTTTTTCTAATAATTCTAATGTTAAATCATTGCCCTTATAAACAAATAAACCACCAAATAACGGGACATCATCTAGATAACAACCATTATTGCCAATCGGATTATAGACGTCGATGTCATAACGCTTGGCAACCACATAGTCATCCGCACCATGCGCAGGTGCGGTATGCACAGCACCCGTACCGCCATCCGCAGTCACATGGTCCCCTAAAATTATAGGCACTTCACGATCAAAGAAAGGATGCTTTAACAGTGTCAACTCAAGCTCTGCACCATTACAATGACCAAGAACCTCGTAGCTTTCAATTTCATAACGCGCTAAGGCAGACTCATGCAAGGACTCTTCAAGGATTAGATTACCCTTATCCGTTTTCACTAATACATAATCAAAATCGGCATGTACAGTAACCGCCATACTCGCAGGTAACGTCCAAGGCGTTGTTGTCCAGATAACCGCATCAATGCTCTCAAGTTCGCTTACGCCAAACTTAGCTGCAACGGTAGGCACATCAATAACCGCATATTGCACATCAATTGAAGTCGAGGTTTTATCCTCATACTCAACCTCTGCCTCAGCCAGTGATGATCCACAATCCAAACACCAATTGACAGGCTTCTCACCTTTTTGCAAATGCCCATTGTCTATGATCTTCGCCAGTGAGCGAACAATATCAGCCTCTGTTTCAAAATTCATCGTTAGGTAAGGATTATTCCACTCACCCAACACACCCATGCGAATAAAATCAGCCTTTTGCTCTTCAATTTGTGTCGTTGCATACTCACGGCAAAGTTGGCGAAATTTAGTGGCATCAACCTTAGCGCCTACTTTTCCCACCTTTTTTTCCACTTGCGCTTCAATCGGTAGACCATGACAATCCCACCCAGGAATATAAGGTGCATCATAGCCAGAAAGGGTTTTACTTTTAATAATAATATCTTTCAGAATCTTATTAACTGCGTGTCCAATATGCAGTTTACCGTTAGCGTAGGGAGGGCCATCATGCAAAATAAAGGTTGGACGACCTGCTGCATGTGCGCGTAATTTTTCATAAAGCCCAGCCTCATTCCACTGCTTCAGCATCTCAGGCTCACGGTTAGCCAAGTTACCACGCATCGGGAAATCTGTTTTAGGCAGATTTAACGTTTTCTTATAATTGACGCTATTGTCAGTGTTGTTATCGGTCACAGCTTTGTCCTGATTTGTGATCTATATCCTATATAGGATTTGTGAATATGTGAGCAAGAAACTGATTTGTAAGCGATATTTTATTTTTAGGGAGTTTTTCACTCAAGTCAAAATTCGTTCTGCAAACCAATACCTTCCACCCCTCTAATACACGAACGCCGATAGGATCTAGGTATAAATAAAATTAAGGAGAGACAGAATAACAAGTTTTTCTTAATAATACTTAAAAAATACAGTGATTCATCCTAAGCTCTGTTGACATTTGATGATTCTCTCCGCTTTCTGCCACTTTTCCTTCTCTCTGCGCTAAAAAAGAATTACTCAGTCCTCCTGTACTTATTTTTAAAATCATCTTGATGGTTTGTGGTTTGTGCAGGCATTAACATATAGCTCCCCTGTTATAAAAGATTCCTTTTTCTATATCTCAATAAAATAATGCCGAGCAATAGAGATAGACTTGACCATGATAAAAATCCAAACTCTACTTTAGAATTAACCGCTCCATTGGCATCTTTATAATGGCTATATTTGCAGAGTGGATCAAACACTAAGCCTAATCTAAACTCCATTATCTCAATGCGTTGCTCTTCTACAACCTTCCCTTCTCCTTTAGCAGAGGGGTATAAGCCAATTAAAATGCAACATATTGCGATAATTTTTAGATATTTGGATAGTTTATCTTTCGCCATTTTATTTTACTTCTTCAATCGCATAATTTGCCATCATACGCCGTAATCGAGGACGAGAAACGCCTAAAATTTCACAGGTTTTTCCCTTATGCCAATGGGTTTGTTGTAATACTCGGATGACATGCAATTTTTCTATCTCATCCAGTGAAATCAGTAGTGTATCATCACTATTAGTTGATAATTCATTTAGTGGTTGATTAACTGCCTCTTTTGCTTGCGATATGTCTTTGGGGATTAAATCTGGGGTAATAATATGATTAGGGCAAAGTGCAACGGCTTTCATTAGGATATTATTTAATTCACGCACATTTCCCGGCCAGTTATAACTCATAAAGGCATCCATTGTTTCTTGGGATAGGCGGGTAATATTGCGTTTTAGTTCTTTATTGATACGTCCTAGCAGTACCTCTACCAACGGTTTTATATCATTTTTTCTATCCCTTAAAGCGGGCATGTCAATGGTCACGACACGGAGGCGATAGAACAAATCTTCACGAAAGCTTCCATCTTTTACCTTTTCCTCTAGATCAACATTGGTGGCTGTAATAATACGAGCATTGGTTTTTTTTGTATGCATTCCACCAACGGGGGTATATTCTTTTTCTTGCAATACCCGTAGTAGTTTGGCTTGAATAGCAGGTGATAGCTCACCTAACTCATCTAGAAAAATAGTGCCATTATTGGCTAGTTCAAATTTACCCGCTTGACGATTTATTGCGCCTGTGAATGATCCTTTCTCATGTCCAAACATATCAGATTCTAATAGTGTTTCGACTAGCGCAGCACAGTTAATGGCGATAAAAGCACCTTTAGAACAGTCACTGGCATTATGAATGGCTCTTGCCGCCAGTTCTTTACCTGTGCCACTTTCACCCGTAATCAATACCGTCACGGGTTTGGAGGCAACCAGACCGATGGTTTTGAAGACTTCTTTCATCATCCAACTGCGTCCCACCATGCTGCTTTTATTGAGGGTATTGGGGGCAATTTCTAAATCATCTTTCATTGCCTTGCTACGATTGAGCGCATTACTAATCGCATCTTCTAATTCAGTAAGGTCAATCGGTTTATGGATGTATTCACACGCTCCTCGCTGCATTGCTTCAATAGTGCTTTCCATATCATGAAAGGCGGTAATCATAATAACGGCCGTATTCGGATGCGCCTGTTTAAAATCAGGCAGACCTTCCAGACCACTACGCCCTGGCATTTTAATATCTAAAATAATCAGGTCAGGCTGCATATCATTTGCTGCTTGCAAACCATCTTCAACATTATGGGCTGTCTGGACTTCAAAACCTTCACTAATAAAGTGTAGTTGCAGGGTACGGCAACTTGCCACATCATCATCAATAATGAGTATTTTTTTCTTATTCATTTATCTTCCTCCATCATCCGCGTAACCAACTCAGATATAGGCAATATCACGGTGCAAATAGCACCCCTCTCTTCACCAGAATATAGATTGACCTGTCCTTGATGTTGCTCCACAAATCGTCTCACTATGGCTAAACCTAGACCCGATCCTTTACTACGGGTGGTATAAAAAGGCTCAAATAATTGCTCTACCAAATCATTGTTTATACCAGGACCATTATCAATTACTTCGATCTGAATAGCGGGCAGTCTATCCCCTAATCGTGACATAACGCTTAGCATAATCTGTGGATTTATTTTTGCTTCACTGGCGACATGGATAGCATTACTAATCAAATTAGAGAAAACCTGCCTTAGTTTTCCTGCATCCGCATATAAAGTCGGCAATCCTGTTTGAATATTTACCTTAACCACTGCCTGATGTTGTTGAATCACACCCTGCAACATATTAATCGTTTTACTCAAGACCTCATCAATATTAATCCAATCAGGTTTAAGTGCATCTGGGCGAGCATAATTAAGCATATCCTCAAGAATGACTTCCATATAACCAACCTGTTCTAGCGCAATTTCTTTTAGCTCTTGCGCAGAGTCTTCCATCCCTTCTTTGGTTGGCTTATTGAGTATTTGCAAACCCATTTTTATTGAGGAAAGTGGGTTACGCAAATCATGTGCTACCATAGATGCCATACGTCCAACAATGGCTAGCGTGTTTGATTTAGCTATTTCTTTATTGCGCCTTGCAAGTTCACGTTCTAGCTTACGCTGCTGGGTAATATCAACCTGCACACCAATATAATTAACAATTTCTCCCGCATTATCACGCAAGCAAGAAATACTCGCAGATGCCCAATAGATATCATTATTTTTCTTTTTATTTTTAAATATACCGTGCCATGTTTGCCCCTTTTTAATCTTTCCCCAAAGCACACTATAATCAACCTCATCGGTGCTTGAGTCTGATTGTAAGACACTGGGGTTTTTGCCACGCACATCCTCCAAATCATAACCCGTCACTTCTGTAAATCTTGGATTCACATACTGAATACCGCCCTTTGTATCAACGATCATTACAACGACAGGGCTTTGTTCTATTGCACGAGACAAGGTTAGCACCTGCTTTTCCTGATCACGAATATTGGTAACATTCTCACCAATACAGGTTAACCCTATGACCTCACCCGCAGAATCTTTCATTACTGTATGATTCCAATCTACCTTACAAATTTTACCTGAGCGAGTCGTGATTAATGCATCCTCATGAGCGTCTAATTGCTGACCTGAACTAAGTTCATTGATTATATTCTTAGCTTTGAGCAGATACTCTTCGGTAAGATAATGGCTAAACCAGTTTTTACCCATCATTTCATCACGACTCCACCCCGTCAGTTTTGCCAGTGCCTCATTACAGAAAATGATATTTCCTTTGGCATCCAAACTAATAGCCAGAAGATCAACGTGCTCTAATACTTGACGAAAACGCTGTTCAAAGGCTACCTGTAATTCTGCTTGATGATTTCTCGCAAGAGTACGTGCAAGTAACCAAGCTCCCAATGCTAAAAGCAGTAAAATAGAGGCATAGGGAAAATAATATCGCTCAAATACTCCCCCTAAATTGGGATGTGACTGGGGAATAATAGAAACTATTTTCCATTGTGGAGCATTGATCGAATGTTCTTTTAAAGGATTTACCGTGGCGCAGGTAAAGAGATTATTACGGGTATAGAACTGCCCTTTTTTCTCATTAATCATTTTTAACCATGCAGGCTTATATTGCTTAGAAAATTTATTTTCATTATCAAGCATAAACCCCCATTGCTGCGACTTATCAGGACTGTGGAGCCAATAACTATCCGCATTTAAAAGCATAATATGTGTTTGTGAGAACTTGGTTGCCTCATGAAAGGCTTCCAATAACTCATTACCCATAAAATTAAGCAGTAAAAAACCTTTATGCTCACCAGCTGCATTAAAAACAGCCTTTCCAAAGCGCAATACAGGCTTATAGGGTTGCTCTATTCTGCCATTTTCTACATTTAAATCTAACGGTGAAACATACAGCTCATTTCGCTTTAAATTTTTCATTTCTTGGAAATAATAACGTGAGGTTTTTTTTTGTAGATTATGCGCTGCAACGGGGTAAGGCTTACCATTATTATAATTAATACGAATAAGTTCTGCGCCTTCTGTATTTAAAAAACGTATCTGATCAAAGACCTGTTTTTCTGAACTAAATATTTGCAAAAAACGGATTAGGCTTTGTTTTTGCTCTTTTTCATTATCAAAAAGTGAAAGTGCTTCGCCATGGCTCGTACCATAATGCTCTCCATATTTAGCCAAGTAATTAATATCCGACACCACACCTGCAAGCTTTTGTTCTATGGCTGTTTTTCCTTGTAACACCATTGATACTTCACTGTTTTCAAAATCAGTGCGTTCTTTTAAAGTCACCTGCCAATGATGGGACAAAGCAACAAGAAATAGCAATGCACCTGCTATTGAAAAAATAATAAAGAACAGGGGTAATGTTTTCCACAGGTGATGGGTTTTTTTCACCGACACTGCTCCCCGATACGCATTTGCACTCGCTGTAAATAATTTTCAACGGACTCATTGGGCAGTTGGGGGATTAGATAAATCAGTTTGGCAGCAATTAAATAAGGTCTACGTGGAGCATTTTTTGCAGGGGTCTTCTTCGTTAATACCTTCTCCAAATAATGCAGTGTGCCAACAGGATCTTTGCAATAACGTGGCATAGATACCGCACCTGTATACCACTTTAACCAGAAGGAAATAGCTAATAGAATAAAAAACACAAACCCTATTAAACGCCACGGTTTAAATTCTGGTATTAATGGATCGGGCAAATGATTGATCGAGGGATGCTGTGGTTTCATATAAATAATTTCACCAAATGGTCGTCCGTATGGAGTTTATGTAATACGAAGTATTGTTCACTCTGCGCTCAACCGTATTCTGCTCTGGCTCCATACAAACTACCGTTACGATGAGCAATTGTCGTTGCTAACTGTTCCGCTCTAATAATGCGATCACGGATAGACACACCGCCTAAATAATTCGCCTGACAATATAAACCTGACATGGATGCTAACTGTCTTTGGATTGCATGTTGGCGCACGGTGTAACGCCCATGATACAACGGCAAAGCTTGTACATGGCTATCGACACGCGCCCATACTGGATTGCCTGTTATACCTAGCAAGTGACGCAATTCTTCTGTCACGACGTTAATTTTCTTTTCATTACTCCAATCAATACTTTCAGGATGACGCGATCCACCCAGATAATTACTTAATAGCAGGTGATCTTTGGGAGTGCGTTGTGAAAATAGACTGTGTATCCACATACTCCCATTTAATGTTAGTTTTTCTTTAAATGGCGTCAGAAAACCTGTCCCTGAAACTGGGTGCTTAATTTGCTTGCGATGAAATCCTAAATGCACTACGGATAAACTAGCATATTGAATATCGGCAAGTAATTGATGTAGTTCATGGTTGATGGGTTTGATTAACTCAGCGGCTACGGGGGCAGGCGTGCTGAGAATAAGGTTTTTAGCAAAGCAACTTGTTTCACCACTAGCTGTTTTTGCCTTAATAATCCAACCTTTTTTATAGACGGATATTTTCGTGACCTTATAATCAGTATGAATACAATCATTAAGCTGTTGGGTTAATTGCTGTACTAAGGTTGTCATCCCTCCTTGAAAAGAAAAGCCCTCTGCAACCGATGCAGTTTTTCTATTCAATATTTTTCGTACAAAGATACCTGCGGTAAAACTACCATAACGTTGTTCCAAAGCGGTTAAATGGGGCAATACGGAATAACTATCTGCAAGCTCAGGATCAGAGGCTAAGGTACCAGAAATATAAGCACCTAATGCCTTATCCAGCATTTCATTTCCTAAACGGCGGCGAATGAAATCTGCAATGCTTTCATGCTCCCCTCCCCCTTTAAAAATAAAGGGCTCTAAGAATAAGCGTAGCTTTCCTGATAATGACCAGAGCGGTGAAAAGACCATGCCCGCCATTTTCATGGGTAACTGCTGTAGTTTTCCGTTGTGAATTAAGTAACGTTTAGAGGTGGGAGTGCGTAGAATTTTATGTTCATTTAAGCCGCTTTTATTTAGAAACTGAGTTACTTCAGGACGAAAATTTAGCACCATTGAGGCTGCTTGCTCTGTGGTAAAACCCTCATTGCAATGCGTTGCTATTTTGCCGCCTGTACGAGAATTAGACTCCCATAGCTCGACCTCATTTCCCTGTTGATTTAGATACCATGCGGTTGCTAAACCTGAGATGCCGCCACCAATAATTAAGGTCTCTACCTGCCTCATCCCAACCCTCCTCTAACCCTCGCTCCCAAACGGGGGTTTGGGAGAGAAAGGACAATATATTGGAAAACCATCAGAAAGGTCTCCGAGGCATCTTCCCCCCAAAACGCCTAGCCGATAACTCTGCCAAGTGCTCAGTGGTTACTTCAACTTCTCCCTGCTCTGCCACATAAGTTTCTGCCCGCTTTTTTACCATTTTACGAATAAAACGTGGAATTCTTTCTAAGCGTATTTGTGCTTCATCCGACCAGCAAATCGTCTTATCTAATTGTTGCAATGGCTGAATGACCGCCGCGCCTTTGCTGGTATAAGTACAAAAATTATCACCGCCCATTAGCCCATTGCCTTCTAACAGTGGGCGCGCACGACAACCACCACAGAGTTGTTGAAATTCACACTGTCCGCAGCGACCTTCCAATGTTGGCTCTCGTAACTGCTTAAAGTCCTCTGCTTGTGACCATATTTGACGAAAAGAGTCATCACGAATACTCCCCACTGAATTATCAATATAAGGGCAAGCCGTTACCTTGCCATCATGGGTAATGCGCGCATAGTGAATACCTGCAATACAGCCATCGCCTTCTCTGCCACTAATTTTATTTAGCTGACTATCAGGGCTAATTTGATAGGCAACTCGCTTATAATGTGGTGCACAACGAGGGCGAATAATTAAATCAGGATTCGCCTCTTGTGCCTTAATAATATCTAGCAAAGCACGCTCATAACGTAGTGGGGAGATATTAGAAAAAGACTCACCACGACCTGTACAAACTAGAAAAAAGATATTTAATACCCGCGCTTCAATCGCACGGGAAAATTCAACCATATCCTCCAATTCATCCACATTACCATCAGTAATAGAAAAGTGTAGTTGAAACGAAAGCCCTGCTTGGCGACAATTTTCAATGCCATTCATCGTTTTCTGCCAGCTCCCCTTCTGACCTCGAAACTGATCATGAAAATCAGGATTTAATGAATCAAGACTTATACCTGCCCCCATTAAGCCTGCTTGCTGTAGTGTTTTAACCCGTTGCTTGGTGAGCAAAGCGCCATTTGTACCCAAAACCATTGCCATTTGCTTGGATGCGCCATAGGCAATAATCTCTTCAATATCTCGACGCACTAAAGGCTCTCCACCTGTTAGCACGATTAGACTGCCGTGATCCATAACAGCAATATCATCAAGTAAATGACAAACTTCTTCTGTACTTAATTCAGAATCATCTTTATCGCGCAGTGTGGTGGCATCAAGATAGCAATGCTGACAAGCAAGATTGCAACGTTGAGTGAGATTAATCGCTAATAAGTTAAGATCAGGTATTGTTTTAGACATAAATCACCCTGAAGGCAATGAAGACAAGAATGACTCCTTTTGCGTACCCTGTACCCTCCCCTTTTTTCCATATTTCAGCAGAGAAACAAGGAGTCTTAGCCTTTCTATAGCTATAGGTTTGCATTACGCGCATCATTAGCCCCCAAGTGAAAAGCACCGCCTTCTTTCCAGCGTTTCCCTACGGCATCAACAGCAGCTTCTGTCACCTGATCACCCCCCTGCTCTTTTATCCACGTTTCAATTTCTTGAGTCAGCATCCCACGTACCATATCAGGTGCATTAGCTATGCGTTGACGGGCATTATCATCCCAACTTAATGTTTCTTCTATTTTGGCAGAGCCTTGACTAAAGGTATTTAATACCTGTTGCACAAAGTCAGTATCAATGGCTTTTTCATCGCTTTTATCAGCAATGGATTCAACTGCTTTACGCGTCATATCACGACAATAACCTTCAGGGATCAATTGCAATCTAGCTTCTGCTGAGGCTGTCCAATCTTTGTTATCAGCCCCTTGAGACTGTTCTTTTTTAAGCTCTGCCATTCTAGCAAAGGGACAAATGCTTTCTTTTTTTGCTATGGGGTCTGATTTAGATGCCACAGGTTGCCCCTGCTCGGTCATCATGGTTTCCATTGCTTGGCGTGATTCTGCCAGCCCCTCTTCTGCAACGTCTAATGTGATCTCATGATAACCATGCGATTGTGCATAGGCTTCAATACGTTGTTTTGAAGTATTACGCATAAAGCCCTCGGGTACTTTGGTCAACCGTGCTAACGCAGCCGCTCGCCAATGTAATGATGCAGGCTCTGTATCTAAAAAGGCATTAATATGCGCTAGCTCAACACGATAACTATCGTCACCCCGTGCTTTTTTCTCGGCACGCATGGCAAGGTTATGACGTAAACTTTCATCGCTAATTTTATCCAATCGTGCTTGTGCCATATCACTCCATTGCATTGGTTTTGGAGTGACTCTTTTCTTTAGTTCTCCCGCATCATAAGCATTCACAATGTCTTCCATTGCTTGCTCAGATCGACTTGGCATTAATTGCTTGGTGGCTTCTTCAACAATGCTTTCGGTAATGACGGTATGCCCATGCTGTTGCGCATAGCGCAAGATCGCTCCTCGCGCCATGTTTTGTACAAAGCTAGGCACATTTTTCATCCGTTGCTCGGCTTCAACAGTCCACGATGTGGTGACATCCGCAACTCGCTCAACCTGTGGCTGATGCGCATACTGAGTGAGTAATACCGCACAGTCTGCTAGGCGTAATAGATTTTCACTATTCCCCCCAATATCTAGCTCATCATCAGCATGAATGCCTGTTTTTCCTATAATTAATAATGATGGATCAACCTGTTTTAGATACTTCAAAATGGCATCCCATGGTTTACCATCCAGTAATTTTTTAGTGATTTTTATATCGTAATCTTCTGCAATACCTTCTGCAACGCAGAGATGTCCGTCATATATTTTCGCCAGTCCAGAATCAATAATTTCTTCATGCAATTGCTCCTGTTCTTGAAAGCGAAACACCTTGCCCGCTTCTTCTGATAACACACCTGCTATGCGGTTAAAGGCAACATAATGATAATAAGGATCAAAGGCAGAAATCACATGTAGTGGCACACTCCAGTGTTGCGCTAAGGTAATGCCGCGCAATAATCCGCCATAAGAAAATTGGGAACCATCAATTGCAACCACAATGGGCCCTTTACTGATGGCAATATTAGGGGACTTAATAATTAGTGTGTCGATCTGGCTTCGACGAGAAACACGTTCACAAACAGTTCCCAGTAGGCTGCCTTTGATCGCTCCCAAACCTTGTGCGCCCATAATCAATAAATCATATTGACCACTATTGACTTCATTGGTTAGTTCGCGGTAATTTTTTCCTTCCAACGAACGGCGTAAGAAGGTGATTTTTTCTTTATCACAGGCTCGATCTACTTGATCTAGGTAGGAATCAGTGATAATTGACAACCCTCTGCCAATCAGATCATCATGGACATCACGCTGTCTTTCTAGCTCCTCCTCTTGACGGAATTGTTCAGGCAAACCACCTTCCATTTGCTTAAAACGCATATCATGCATTTTAGCGGCATAAACGTGTGTCCCTGTGATATTTCCATCCCAAAGCTTGGCTAGTTCAATCGCATCTTTAATGCCTTGATTAGAGTAATCCGAGGAATCGGCTGCCAGTAGAATCTCTTTGTACTCTGGTAAATGATCAAGAGAGGATTCTTCTATAGGTTGAACTTGAGCTTGTGGCATATTAAGGTGATCTCCAACAATCAAAAGATTGGACGCTGGAGCGTCCACAGTTGTGTTTCCACGCTTGAACATAAAGAAAGTAGCTTTAGGCTCGCCTAACAACATTGGGCGAAGCTAAAGCATCACTTCCATTTTCCTAAATTACACGGGCGTGTAATTGATATTTAAATTCTTCGTAAAAAAACAGGTTCTAATGCAATAACCAAAAGCCAACTAACGACAGCACAACAGCAACATTCATCAATAACCCTGCCATAATAAACCAGTCAAAATAACGTGAACGGTCTTTTTTGCTGTGGCTATCGGACATCATTATTTTGCCTTAAATTCAAAGTCAACGTTCGCCTCTGCACCTGCTGCGACTTCAACTTTTCCTTTTTGATCTTTTAATGTTCCATGCCATGCTTTTATCTTGTATTTACCTGCGGGAACATTGTCAATTTTATAGGTTCCATCTTCTGCTACTTGAGCGTAGTAAGGATTTTTAGCAACAAAAGCAAAACCGTGCATAAAGTCATGTTGATCACACTCAATCTTCATTGCATCACCACGCTTGAGTTTTATTTCTTTCGTAATTTCACCTTTGTCTGGTTGGCTGATATTAAAGAGCGTTTTCTTAGCGCGTCCCATCAATTCATAGGTATGGATATTGTGTGACACAGGATCAGAATTCTTTGCCGTAAAATCACTTTTGTTATGCATAATTTGTATAAATGGATCAAATGCACAGCCTTTTTGATCGACAGTACCTGTTGCTTTATCAGGGTCAAATTTCTTGCCTTCTTTTACTTTCGCTAGATAAACCACTACATCACTTAACTTGCCATCTTTTACTTTGACATAATCAATTTCACGGTCATCTTTTCCACACGTATCCTGATCTTTAGTAACGGCAAATACTTTTGGTGCAGGATCATCCCCTTTAAATGACACCGTTCCTATGATACTGCCACCATCTTTCACCTCAACCTCTTTATATTTAGCAGCCTGCGCCGTTGAGCCAAATGCTAAACCCAGTGCAATTGAGGTAATGAGTAATGAATGTTTCATAATTTCTCCAATATTAATTTTCATATAAATAATGTTGCATTAATGGATTTTATCTCTGTAAAAAGCATCTACAAAAATTAAGCCGTTGAACGATGTAACTCACCCAACATTTCAATCACATAGCGGCGCTCTACACTCATCGATAACTGATCCATTTTTTTGATTAGGCAGACCGTTGATAGCTCCTTATCCAAGGCATCTAATCCCCAGCTCATTTCCTTTACCTGACCATCCGTTCCTGATAAACCTGCATTAATCAAACGATCTATCGCTGTCTGCTTTAAGGCAACGGTATGACCATTTAACTTGCTGGCAAATAAGGCAACTAACCCATCAACTGCAGCACGATGAATGCCTGTTTCATTATTATTATCAAGTTGCTTTAATATCTGTTCTGCCAATGCTAAATAATCCATCTCATCATCAGCACGCATGGAAATCGCCACCAACGAGCGCAATAACTGCATCCGCATTGCTACTTCTTTATCATCTAACATGTCAACTAGAGCGGGAATATCCACATCCGTTCCAAGATCACCCAACACCGTTGCTGCCGCGATACGCAAATCACGATCTTCTGCTTTTAGCGCTTTAATTAAGGCAGTATGTAGTGATGCAATTTGTTCTGTTAAAGTATCTGATTCCGACTCTGTTGCAACAATCACAGCTCCCAGCGAGAGAATAGCTTCACGTTGTAGCTGGCTATCATCACTATTCAGTACGGAAAGCAAAATTGGGATGGCTTGCTCTGCGTTAGATTGCGCTAAAAAACGGGCGGCTAAACGCTGAATATCAACATCAATATCCACGACTTCTTTGTTAAGTAGCCATTTTGAAATTTCTGCATTCTCCTCGCTCAAAGCGATAAACTCGTCCATTTCAGGATCAGGCTCTACAATCACTTCAATAGCAGGATTCTCACTCTCCTGCTGACATTCCATTTGCTTTTCAACGCGACTAATAACAATTGAATCAAGGGTTGAAAGTGGTACTGGCTTTTCACCCTCTGAAATACTGGCTGATATTAGCTTCTTCGCATCATCGATAAATTCATCACTGCTTTTGCCTTCCTGTGGATCTACTTGTTGGCTTGCTTCTTTCTTCGTTTTATCTGCTTCTTTCACCACAGTAATTGGAATGATTTTCTTTGTTAATGGAGGTTCTAAACTGCCTTGCACTGCCTCGGTAATCATATCAATCGGTAGGCGTTGTGGTTGCTTATCACCCTCTGGTTTGGTTGCAGGCTTAACACATGCTTTGTCCAGCTCAGCTAACGCCTCAATAGCTGCCACTCTGACCGTTTTATTATCATCAAAAATACTCGCCCAGATAACCGACTCAACTGCCTTATTCCAAATTCCAAAACGACCCAAAGTCACTAAGGCATGCATTTTTTCTTCTATTTGCAACTCATTATGGCGTAGCATATACAGTAGTGTTGCGACTGCATCCGTCAATTTTAAGCGCAATGTTGCATTACAAACGGAGGCAAAGGCATCGCCTATACAAGTCTTTAGTAGAGAAACCAAATACTCTTCATCTTCCTGACTCGGCTGCCAAGCAAGATTGCTCAAAGCATTCAACGCTGTGGTAATCACTAAGGTATCTGAATCACGCAATAAGGGCAGCAATTTCTCAATGAGTACTTCATGTTGTATAGATTTCTGATTAGTTTGCTGGCTTAGCTGGTCTGCAACTTTAATCGCAAGCTGACGCACCGTCGGTGAATTATCTCGAAACAAAATCACAATGGCGGGAAGATACTGAACCGCATCGCGCTGTAGCAAACTTGAAAGCGTCGCCTCACGCACATCAGCATCAGGATCTTTCAACGCCCGAGCTAACGGACGAAGAGATTCTGCTGAATTACCATAGCCCAACGCTTTAGCAATACGACGACGATAACGACTATTGCCCTCAGTTAGCTTCGTAAATAAATAGGCATTGGCAACACCCCCAATGGCAGCTAAAGCATTAAATATCTCATTTTCAATATCAAGGAAATCATCGGTATCCAGCACTCGTCGTAACACAGGAACCGCATCTGCAACCTGCATTTTGCCCAGACCACGAATCGACTCAAGCTGCATATCCCACCAAACATCCCACTCATCCGTTACATAGGCAGTATCCTCAGGTGGCTTCTCAACCAAGCTCAACAAATGTGGGATAGCCTGCGGGTCTTCGCGCTGAACCAAAGCACGCACACAAGCCACCTTAACCTCGCCATCAGGGTCTTTTAGCAATGATTCAATTAGCTTTTCCGTCACCATCACATCACTAGCAAACTCACCCTGCGCCAATGCCTCTGCTGCATCCACACAGACATCAATATCATCATCACGCAAACTATTCACCAGCATCTCAACAGCTGAACCATCCTGAATACATGCCAAACTACGGATTGCATAGCAACGATCAACCTCATCACCCTTAGCAAGAAGAGTCTGTAATTTTTGACCAACTTGAATATTACTTACCACGTAACGATCCTCTGGTATTGGTTATAGTAAGAGATAAAGCAAATTTGATGCCAATAATGGAAAATAATGAAATTTGCAGATCAAACCAGTAAAATTATTAAACATATCAAATGGATAAATAAAAACGCCCAATATAAAGGATCTTTCCATAGGACTTGTACAGACTGAAAGATGGTTTGAAAAATTGAACGTTTCGTTCACTTTTTAGTGTCATTCATCTTTATTAGCCATCCTAAATTAGCCTTTTGTAACATTGCACTAATTTAATCCTCACTGAACATTTTATTCAAAATAACAAAATAAGTAAGATTCACTCCATTCATATCTAACAACAATTACTCCCTTAAAAAGGCTTATCAATAGATAATTACGATAAGAATCACAGCTTATATCTTACTGATAAACAATAAATTATAAGATTGTTTTTAAAACCAAAAACCAAGAGTTTAGTCATGAGTTGCATAATTGGCGTGATATTTGCTTGATTAGTCTTAGACGTCTGCTAAAACTCGAGGAAAGCATCATGCTAGGTAAATTAATCGAAGCGCTATTTGGCAAAAACTGGGGGCCGAAGCTCTTTTTGAGTGCTGCCATTATCTCTCTTATCTTTCTCTGGTGGCTGGTGATTTATTCACATGGCGTAACTCCGCATCACTGATAGGAAGTGTCTATGAAAATCTTTGAGAATGCATTTTTAAGTCTAATCGGAGCATTTGTCCTTGTTCTGGTTTTTTTCTATTTCTTAGATCATGGCATTATGTCGATTCAAGGATTACCGCTGAATTTTGACCTGACACCAGCACAATAGGGGAAGAGAAAAATATGAAAGCTAGCTATTTAACAAGGCTACTACTGGTAGCTGTTTTACTTATCGGTGGTAGTTCGCTGATAGCTGATTTTGTATCTCCCTCTTCGCTGAACGCTTATGCGACGGAAGAGTCCGTAGAGGAAATTCTTAAACCGATTGGCACAGTCCATATTAAAGGTCAGCCTGACCCTGCTGATATCGCTAAAGAAGAGGCGAAAACAAAGGCAGAAGAAGCTACGCCACCACCTCCCATTGGCGCACCGAAACTAAAGCGTGAAGATTACCCCAAAGTAGGTGCAAGCAGTCGCGGTATTGTCTGGATTGCGGCGCAAATGCATTTGTTCTTTGCTGCTTTTGTCCTTGCTGTTCCCTTATTCGTGCTAGTGATCGAATGGGTAGGAATGCGAACTAAGGATGAGCGTTACGATGATATGGCGCATGAGTTTATGAAAATAACCATGACTGCTTACTCAATTACCGCCTTGCTCGGTGGCTTCCTTGCTTTCTCTTTATTCCTGCTGTACCCGCAGGTAATGAATTACATGATGATGGTGTTTGATACGCAGGTACTGGTCTATGCAGGGCTGTTCTTTGCTGAAAGCGCACTGCTGTATATGTATTATTATAGTTGGGATGCATTGCGTTATGGCAATCGAAAATGGGGACATTTGACCATTGGTTTAGGCTTAAATGTGGTCGGTACTAGCTTGCTGGTGATAGCCAATGCATGGGCTACCTTTATGATGGCTCCTTC
>JAGLBQ010000020.1 GCA_023146675.1 Cocleimonas sp.
TCCTGAACAACTGCCCCTCCTTCTTCGATAATATCAATCTGGCGCTCAACCTCAATATTAATTGCGCGCTCTACAAAGCGGAAAGAGTTGATATTTTTCAGCTCTGCACGCGTCCCTAGTTCTTTTTGACCTTTTGGACGCACGGATACATTTGCATCACAACGGAAAGAACCTTCCTGCATATTGCCATCACAGATTTCCAAATACTGTACTAGCGCATGAATTTTCTTCATATAAGCAACGGCTTCTTTTGCATTACTCATGTCAGGTTCAGACACAATTTCTAATAATGGTGTCCCTGAACGATTTAGATCAATCCCCGTCATGCCTGCATAATCTTCATGCAATGACTTACCCGCGTCTTGCTCTAAATGTGCGCGAGTAATTCCGATGCGTTTATTTTCACCGTTTTCCAGTGGAATATCAATATGTCCCATTTCTACAATCGGTAAATCAAATTGACTAATTTGATAACCCTGTGGTAAATCAGGATAGAAATAGTTTTTGCGTGCAAATACCGAACGCTGTGAGACAGGCGCATTAATGCCCAAGCCAAACTTAGCTGCCATACGGACGGCTTCAATATTTAAAACAGGCAATACCCCCGGCATTGCAAGATCCACCACATTTGCCTGTGTATTAGGCTCTGCGCCATAAGCAATTGAAGAACCAGAGAATATTTTAGATTTTGTCATTAATTGGGCATGAATTTCCAAGCCTATTACTGTTTCCCATTCCATGACTACTCACCTCCCTTAGCTGATTCAAATGCGGTTGGTACTTGTTGATGATGTTCAGTCACTTGCTGATACTGATGTGCAATATTTAACATTTTTGCTTCATCAAAATAATTACCAATTAACTGCAAGCCAACAGGTAGACTATTTGCCATTCCTGCGGGAATTGACATTCCTGGTAAACCTGCTAAATTCACTGCAATGGTATAAATATCAGAAAGATACATGCTGATAGGGTCATCAGATTTCTCTCCAATTTTAAACGCAGTATTTGGCGCAACAGGTCCCATGATGATATCAACTTTTTCAAAGGCTTGTTTAAAATCCTCACTTACTAAGCGTCTTATCTGCTGTGCTTTCAGGTAGTATGCGTCGTAATAACCTGCTGATAAGGCATAAGTACCGACCATAATGCGACGTTTTACTTCATCACCAAAAGCCTCACCGCGTGAGCGCATATAATGATCTTGTAAGTTTTCAGGGTTTTTACAGCGATAGCCATAACGTACACCGTCTAAACGCGAAAGATTGGAAGAACATTCCGCAGGCGCAACCACATAATAAGCGGGAATAGCCAAATGTGTATTAGGCAGGCTGATTTCAATAATGTCAGCACCCATTTTCTTATATTCTGCAATTGCCTCATCAATCACCTTAGCAACGCCTGAATCAAGCCCTTCTTCAAAGTATTCTTTTGGAAGACCAATTTTCAAGCCTTGCAATGAATTATTTAAGCCTATACTTAAGTCATCAACGGGCTGCTCTGAACTGGTTGAATCTTTATCATCAAAGCCAGACATTGCTTGTAAAACCAAGGCGCAATCTTCAGCTGAGGTTCCAAACACGCCACCTTGATCTAAGCTGGATGCATACGCAATCATACCAAAGCGTGATACACGTCCATAGGTTGGTTTGATGCCTGTAATTCCTGTTAAAGCCGCAGGTTGGCGAATCGACCCTCCTGTATCCGTCCCTGTTGCAATAGGTGCTAAACGAGCTGCAACTGTTGCCGCACTACCGCCAGATGAACCGCCAGGAACACGTTCAAGATCCCACGGATTTTTGACCGTGCCATAAAATGAATTTTCATTCGATGAACCCATCGCAAATTCATCCATATTGGTTTTACCTAAAATAGGCATACCCGCAGTATTCAACTTTTCAACAACCGTCGCATTATAAGGTGCGATAAAATTATCCAGCATTTTGGAGCCAGCAGAAGTGCGTACACCATCCGTACAAAAGATATCCTTATGTGCCAGTGGAATACCTGTTAAGTCGCCCGCTGTACCCGATGCTATTTGCTCATCTGCCGCTTTAGCCATTTCCAAAGCCTGTTCATCCATTACGGTAATGAAAGAATTTAAATTGGCATCGTATTGATTAATACGATCAAGAAAAAA
>JAGLBQ010000200.1 GCA_023146675.1 Cocleimonas sp.
TACGTGTTAAACCATAAAAACCCTAGCCCTGCGCCAAAAATCGTTCCACAAAATATGGTGATTTCACCCACATCATGTACATAAGGAATGCCTAAATAGCCTGAAAAGACAATATTTCCTGTTAAATAGGAAAACACACCTAATGCTGCTGCGACCATAATTGTTGGCATGGTTGCCAGTCCATCCAACCCATCCGTCAAATTCACCGCATTACTACTGCCAACAATAACGAGGTAACTCCATGGAATAAACAACCATCCCATTTCCCAAAACCAGTCTTTAAAGACAGGAAAATAAAGCGTTGTTTCTACTTCACTGTTCGCAGTAACAAACAATACCGTTGCGGCTATAAAGGCAACTAACGATAAACTTAAGTACTTCCACTTTGCTGATAGACCTTTGCTATTGCTGTATTTTAGTTTGATATAATCATCAATACCGCCAACTAAACCAGACCCTAAGGTTACAAATAAAACGATCCATATATAATGATTACTTAAATCACCCCACAGCAACGTTGATACTGCTATTGCTAATAAAATCAATGCACCCCCCATCGTTGGAGTGCCTGCTTTTACTAAATGTGATTGCGGTCCATCATCACGAATACTTTGGCCGATTTTTAATGCCGTTAAACGCCGTATCATTAGCGGCCCTAACATCATTGAAATTCCTAATGCAGTCAATACAGCCATAATTGAGCGGAAGGTAATATACTGAAAAACATTTAAAAAACTATAAGAATCTGCAAACCATTCCGCAAGTATCACTAACATAGAACAACCCCCGCAGAGTTATCCTTATCCATCAAACCATTACTCGTTTTTGCCTGATTATTTTCATACACCAGTGCTTCTACTACATGCTCCATCTGCATTGATCTAGAGCCTTTCACTAATACTGTCACTACTTTTTCATTCCCAAATTGTTGTTGCTGTTTTATTATTTTCTGCAACGCTTCAAGCAAAGGCTCAATAGCATTGTAATGGAAACCATTTTCTGCAAATGGCTTACAGGCTGCTTTACTCTCGTCACCCAGACAATAAAGCATATCGACTCCCTCCGACTTAGCATAAACACCAATATCGTGATGAAGTTGCTCTGCCTTATCTCCTAGCTCAGCCATATCACCCAATACCAATACCCGCTTGCCTCTTCCTTTCTCTGCCAACACATCGATAGCAGCACGAGCTGAGTCAGGGTTGGCATTATAGGTATCATCAACAACCTGAATGCCATTAGCACAAGTCATTAACGCCAAGCGTCCTTTTACAGCTTGCAAACTTTCCAAGCCTTGCCTAATGACTGTTAATCTAAATCCTATTGCCATTGCTGCCGCACTCGCTGCCAATGCATTCATCGCATTATGGCGACCTAGCAGCGCTAGTTTTACCAATAGCTTTTCTCCAGCAATTTGGATTAACAAACCTTTCGTGGTTACCTCACCTTGTACATCTGCTTGATCACTAAACCCAAAAGTAATCACTTTTCTATTTTTATTGCAAGACAGCCAATAATCAGCATATTGATCATCTGCATTAACCACGGCTACTCCAGCATCACTCAAACCGTTAAATATTTCAGCCTTAGCGCGTGAAACACCTTTTACATCACCAAAACCTTCTAAATGAGCAGCACCTGCATTATTTAAAATAGCCACATCAGGCTGTGCAATATTGCTTAAGTAATCAATTTCACCAAAATGATTAGCACCCATTTCAATGACTGCATAATCATGTTCATCACGCAGTCTTAATAAGGTTAGCGGCATACCTATATCATTATTTAGATTACCAAAAGTCGCCATAACATTGCCTTTACAAGCAAGAATCGCTGCCAACATTTCTTTTACGGTTGTTTTGCCATTACTCCCTGTTAAACCAATCACTGGTTTTTTAAACTGTTTTCTGCAAGCTGCCGCAAGTACAGCTAGGCTTTTCAACGTATCATCAACGATGATTTGCGGTAGTTCGCAATCAAGCTTTTTATGTACAAACACTGCCGCCGCCTTATTTTCAACGGAAGCAACAAAGTCATGCGCATCAAAGTTCTCACCAACTAGTGCAATAAATAGCTGATCATTCTGAACTGTTCTGGAATCTGTAGAGACTGAATTGATCTGCTGATCATCTCCCTGTAAAACTCCCCCTGTCATTTCCGCAATTTCAGAAAGCCCTAACCACGTCATACTGCCAACTCCTGCAACGCTTCTACTGCCTGCTGTCGATCATCAAAAACGTCTGTTGTGTCCGCAAATATTTGCACCTGCTCATGCCCTTTTCCTGCGATCAACACAACATCACCTGCTTGCGCCTGCTGTATCGCATAGCGAATCGCTTTCGCCCGATTATGCTCAACCACTATATTTTCAGTGTGCTTAAAACCAGCCATAATATCTTGCATAATTAACTGCGGGTTTTCAGTACGCGGATTATCATCCGTTACAATCACTATATCAGCATCCTGCTCTGCAATTTTAGCCATCAAAGGGCGCTTACCTTTATCACGATCACCACCACAGCCAAATACACAGAAAATGCGTTGCTGAGTATGACCACGCAATGCTTTTAATACAGACTGCAATGCGCCTGGCGTATGAGCATAATCAACCACCACCAGTATATCTGACGCATTGATTTTTTCCATACGACCAGGCACTGTTTTAACATGAGCTAACGCAGCTAACGCATCAGAGAAGGGCACACCTAGCGCTAACATTGCCGCCAGTGTTGCCAATAAATTACTAAGATTAAAATAGCCTAAAACAGCCGCTTTCAGTACACCTTGCTGATCACCATAAAAAATCTCCGTTTGGATACCTTCATGACTAAAGCTTGCATTTTGAGCGACCAATTCTGCACCCCCCTTTTTCATTGTCACTGCATAGCGCACTATAGTCTTATTATCCTGAGCATCATTTAACTTATTTATAATCTGTTGGCTAAAACCATCATCCTGATTTAACACTACTGTGTTTACTTCGGGGCGCAAAAACAGCTTTTGTTTAGCCTCACTATAATTCTCAACGGTACCATGATAATCAAGATGATCCCGTGTCAAATTGGTCAGGATAGCCACATCAAAATCGACACCATTAACACGCTCTTGATCTAGTGCATG
>JAGLBQ010000201.1 GCA_023146675.1 Cocleimonas sp.
TCTTCTTTAAAGCCGTTTAACTAACCGCCTCTCGTCTGAGTGAGCGGCGCATTATATAGATCATTACCCACCCGTCAATACTTTATTTTAGTTTATTTGATTTAAATTTCACATCATGCAAATCCAGCGCTTTGTGATGCCAATTGCATCCATTATTTTTTACAACATAGCCCTTCACAAAATGCTTTTAACGGGATCACCATTGCTAAAGACAAATTGACATGGTTCATGCAGTACAGGAAAAGCTGGAAATGGAGGTCATCAATCGCGAAAGCTTGATGCTAATTAATAAAATACGTAACCAAGAGGTTATTATCACGACAGCCTTGATACATGCTGACTGTATAGGTAGGAGGTTTGTATTTGCGAGACTCGCCCTACCTCGCCAACATGAAGAAGAATACTCATGCTTAAAACGAGAGTGGATGATAAGGAGCCAAGGAAGAAAATACTTCTAGCGGTCAAACTCTTGCTTTAATCGTGCTAATATTTTTTGTGACTGCACTACGGATAGTGGCTTACCTTCTTCATCCATAACCCTAAGTTCTGCCAGTCGCCCAGCATCTCTTATATGAATCTGGTATGCGTCACCTTTTGTTAAGAAAGTGCGCTTACCTTGAAATAGACGCGAGAAGAAACCTCCCGTATTTGCCGCCGTTTCATCGCCATTATAAACGACCCCATAGATACCCTGAGATTGTTTTCGCGATTCTACGTTTAACCCCATGCGCTCTAACATAACGCCTGTTCGCGCCCATGCTTTTTTGTAACTCTCATGAACTTGTAAAATATGACTACCATCTTCAGTGACAAGCGTTACCAGACTATTTGTTTGTGTCGCATCAGGCTTTTTAACATTTTTAGTTGCACTATATTTATCGCCTTGTAAAAACGCCTTCAAGCGATTTAGCATTTCAGCTTCCAACTCATGTTTTGGAGGGCGCAATTCCCAGCCAACACCTGTCTCAGTAATAATTTTCTCTGATCCTTTGTGCGTCAGATAAACTCGCGTTTTATTTGCACTGATTTTTTCGACACGAACCCTATATTGATCTCGCTGCCCCGCATCAAATGTTCCTTGCAAAACACTACCCAGTGTCTTACGTAACCAATCTTTAGGCAGACCTGCTTTATTCTCTGCCCACTCAGTCACCATAATCCCAATTAGTGGCTCATCTTTAACAACATTTACACCTAGCGAGCGCCAAAAATCACGAATATTTGGCCACAGACTATTTGCGGATGCATCCACATCTAACCAACGAACACCACCACTATTGCCGATGCGCATCTTAGCTGATGCTGGCAATACATTGACCTCAGTACCAGAATAGCCATCAGCTCTTTGTTGATTAATTGTTGTTGCACTTACGCTACCTGATGCTGGAAAAATAAATGCAGAATCAAACTCTGGAGTAGTTAAATCAGGTGGAAAGTCCAGCATCTTGATTGAATTGCGATTTTTATAATTAATACCGTTGGTGGTATCGGCAAGACGATCTACTGTCGAACAGCCTGTTGATAAAAATAATATCGAACCAACAATGATCACTTTTTTCATATGTAAGCCTTCACAATTCAAAGATAGAAGAAACAAAACACTAAACCGTAATGCCCGCAGTCTTCATCGCTTCCAGTAACTCCGCATGATACGCATCAGCAAAGACAGTGAGTGGCAAACGAATTCCTGTGCCACCATACCCCATTTTATGCATCGCCCATTTAGCAGGAATAGGGCTGGATTCTAAAAACAGTTTTTGATGCAACCCCATTAATGGCTCATTGATTGCCTCTGCTCTTGCACGATCTCCAGCCAAAGCCGCTTCACACATATCATGCATAGCCTGTGGCGCAAGATTTGCTGTCACAGAAATATTACCGTGCCCACCCATTAGCATTAAATCAATACAACTTGCATCATCACCACTCAACAAACCAATACGATCACCACAAAGCTCTAGCGTCTCTTTTGCTCTATTCAAATCACCCGTTGCTTCTTTAATGGCAACAATATTTTCAATATCAGCTAAGCGCGCGGTTGTCTCCGGGAGTAGATCACAAGCTGTGCGACCGGGAACATTATATAATACTTGGGGTATCGCTACATTTTCAGCAATATATTTATAATGCTGATAAAGACCTTCCTGCGTAGGTTTATTATAGTAAGGAGTTACCAATAAACAAGCATCTGCACCATCTTGTTTAGCAGCAGCGGTTAAATCCAGCGCTTCTGCGGTATTATTCGAGCCAGTCCCTGCCATTACAGGAATCTTACCATTGACTAATTCAACAACACGCTTAACAACATGACGATGTTCTTTGTGTGATAATGTTGCTGATTCCCCTGTCGTCCCCATTGCAACAATAACATCGGTCTGGTTTTGCAGATGAAAATCAACTAAGGCTTCTAGCGCAGCCTCATCAATACTTCCATCATCTGTCATTGGGGTGATCAAAGCCACCATACTTCCACGTAACATGAAACTCTCCACTCTTCTTAAATTATATTCTTAAAACATCTGCGTTAATAAGGCGCTGCATGCAACGCCCTCTGCGAAAAACTATTTACTGAGAAATGAAGTTATTAAACTTTTATTCCTAGTGCTTGCAGTCTACTAATGCCCTTCTAAAAATACAAGAAAGGACTGCATCAAGACAACTTAATCAACAACTACACGTGCATTCAAAGGCTGCACTGGGCGATTATTTGGCTCTGTTAATGCTTTTTCAAAAGTAGATAGCTGTGCTTTTGAGATATGACGAGTCGCTTTCATTACAATCCAACGCACACCTTCTGTACAAGGCGGTGTTGTAAGCGAGCCATTAAAGCGATAATAACTTGTTAACTCACTTTCAAATTCCATAGCACGTAATGCTTTGGAATCAAGCTTATGAGAATCACCTGCATTCAAAGGAATATCTTTCCACAAAGCGGTCAATAACTCATCGTCTTTACCAGGCTCAAACATAATAGCAACAACTGCAATTTCATTTTTCTTATTCAAATGCACTAAATGTGCCTCTAACGGGAAATGCTTACCATTAATTGTATTTTCACTAGGGGTATGAAAATGGAACTGTTTTAAGGTAAATTGTTCGCCATCTAGCGTTATTTCACCACCTGACCATAAATTAACTTGCACCGTATGCCCATTATTTACAATATCAGCAGGTGAAAGCATATTGTACTTAAACTTAATAACAGGCAGATCTGCATCAACAACATCTTTTAGATCAACAGGTGATTGGTTGCGCCCTGCTTCACAAGCAGTAAACTTAGGTGATAATTTACCCCAATTAGCAGCCCCTTCTGCACCCGCATAACCCCAGTGCGGTGCTGCATGTGCTTTTTTTGCTTCTTTAGCGACAGCTTGATCAGACTCAGATGCATTCAATGCTCCCGTCGTCATTATAATAAGCGCAGATGATATGAGTATTGTCAGCAGTTGTTTATTCATTTTTAATCCCTTTATAAAATATGAGTATGTTTTTTCATGGTTTATTTTACCTAGATCAGACAAAAACCATGAAAGACAGCACCATACAACTTTAATTATTTTTTAACCATAAAAAAAGCCCAGAAAATCTGGGCTTTTTTACTGAATAGCTTGCTTTGCGTCTATTTACGCGCGCCAGGACCATTCCACTTCAAACCATTGCTCATCATAGCCTGAAAATACTCAAGTGCTTTATACTCATCGCTTTGTGCCTTGAAAGGTTTCGCTCTAATATTTTTATTACAGCCCGCATAGCGACGATGCAGTGTACCCATAGATCCCCATTTTGAACGATACACGGGGAAGTGTGATGGATGCCCTAAACTTGGACCTAATTTCTCCGCACGGATAAAGCTTCCAGAGTTATAAATATGACAATCAGCACATGCCATATTCAACTGTCCACGTTTCGCGTAGAAGAACGTCTTACCTTTGTTATACCATGCCAATTCTTTATCTGAACTTGGCAACTTAACTGCAATTTCCTTGCCGCGCCCTTGGTATGCGACATAAGCAGAAACTGCTGTGATCTTACCTTTTTTCCACCCATATGCTTTTTCAGCATTATCAGTGCGACATTTATTAATATCACCTTCTAAAGTAACAATGGTATCTGCCTTGCTATCATAGTACGGATATTTAGCACGAATTGCAGCTACATCGCCTTTAAAACAATCTTTATACCCTTTGCCATTTGCAAACGGCTTATTCCATAATTCTTCGCCATTCTCGACAACTAATTCATAAGGAGGAAATTCTTCAATCTCAACCCATTGCTTACGAGATGCAGGGTCAATAGAGTAAACACCATTGATATAATCATCAAATTTTGTATCTGAGTACTTTTTGGAAAAATACCCTTGAAAAGCCTTCACATCATCAGCGGGTGAGGCTTGTATAGCGGTAAACGGCATTAAGCTAAATGCCAGCGCAGCAATGGTTGCTGTCATTATTGTTTTCATCAACTAACTCCTTATTACTTGCTCAAAAAAGCCCCAGACAATTTTCATGCTGAGGCTTAATCAGTTCAAAAAACAAAATTCCCAGTCATCATGGCAACATCATTTCTTTAAACCTTCTTAATCAACTAGCTTGAATCACTTAACTGTCTTTTCTGCTTCACCAGCATTACCCTGATTATCCTTCCAGGTTAATTTAATTTTATCGCCAGCTTTTCCAGCATAATTAAAAGAAAGGTAAGGATTTTTAGAGATCGTTCCTGACCAGTCAGCTGTTAGCAATGTTTTATCATTTGCAGTAACAACTACCTCATTAATATAATGCGCTGGTATCTTCTCGCCTGTCTTTTTATCTTTACCACGACCTGTATCCATAGGGTGAGAGACAATTGCCTTGATATTGACTTTATCGCCTTTCATTTTTGCTTTTAATCTAGTCTTGTACTTTTTAGCCATCTTTCTAATCTCCTATTGCTTAACCGCCGCAGCCGCCTTTAGTTACTTTTACAGCCTTTTTACCCATGTAGTATTTATCGCCCGCTTTTACCACGGCAACCACATCTCCTGTCTT
>JAGLBQ010000202.1 GCA_023146675.1 Cocleimonas sp.
CAGTGTAGTTTTCACTTCTACAGGAACAACAGCAGCATTTTCAGCCAGATCAGGTGCAACCACCTCAACTTTATCTGAATCTTCTGTTGTAATACCCAATACTTTTAATGCATCTTCTATTGATGTCGCTTCATATGCATTGCCTGCTGCTTCGCCAGCAAATGCCATATTAGGTGCTAATAGACCACTACCAACTGCTGCGCCTGTAACACCAGCCGCAAGAGAGCCTTTTAAAAATGTTCTACGTTTCATTTATATCTCCTATTTCCACGTATTTTTAATTATTACCTGAATCCATAAGGTCAACACAGATAGGAAGCATTAGATATTGGTTTTATATTGGAATCAATAACTTGCGACTTACATGATAGTAACTTCACGGGGTTCAGATGTTATAAACTATATACAAATTTT
Organism: Cocleimonas sp.; assembly: GCA_023146675.1. Taxonomy (GTDB): domain Bacteria; phylum Pseudomonadota; class Gammaproteobacteria; order Thiotrichales; family Thiotrichaceae; genus JAGLBW01. The sequence continues at coordinate 415 of JAGLBQ010000202.1, forward strand.
GTAATCTGATCAATTTCATCGTCAGTTAGAATTCCATGCGGCTTAAAAGGAGGCATGAAAGTTGCAGGATTTTTAATGCGTGCATCTGCAATCTGTGCTTTTAGAACTTCAATATCGGGGAAACGAGCTTTCATTGCTATGAGTGGTGGGGCGATATTCCCACCCATATCACCACCTGCAATCAAATGACAGGCTAAACAATTACCCTTCTTTTTACTAAAAGCAAGTTTCTTGCCTTTTTCCAAATTCGAACTACCACCAGCCACGACTGATGCAGAAAAACCAACCACACTAACCATTGCGATTGCTGTTATTGTGACCGATAATTTACGAAAAAACTGTCGCATATCTATGCCTCCTAGGGTAATAAATTTTTTGAATTTAAGTGGCTATATATAAGTTTATTATAGGTATACGGGATTTTTATATGTTAGCTACTAAAGCGAGCATAGCGTATTAAATCATGCTTAGCAAAGGAATGATGTAATTTAAAAGAGAATTAAAATTTAACTCTATTATTAACTATTTACACTATAGCGTGTAGCCTTTTAGACCTTTGCAAATAGCCTTTATTGAGCTAGGTATAAACCCCAATATCAGCCCTGAAAAGTCGTATTTTAATGCTATATTTGAAAAAGAAAGTGAATATATTTGTTAGTGAATAAGCATTCTTCTTTGAGCGTTTTTAGGTATTTCTCATGGAGAGTTAGTAGTTATTCTCATCATCCTAGTGATGGGTTATCAGGGATAATGAGAATATTAAAAATATAAGGCTACTTTTAAATTTTTAAGGTTATGAAGAAATATCATTTTATTAAGTTTTTACTCCTTAAAACTTTTTTCTAAACCCCATCTTCTTTCGTATCACTAGCCTTAATCCACTTTTCAACAATTTTCACACCAATAAAGCGAATAAAATACCAATCAACACCTTCCACAGCCTTCTGCTCTAAAACAGTAAACTTATCCTTTTCAATTAAATACAGCGTAGTAATATCATCTGCTTTAGGCGTATCATATAGCCATGCCTTTTTCACTTGAACGATGCGTTCCTCTTGCTTTTCTGCTTCCGCTGTCTTGGCTTTTTCCTCATCTTTTTTTGATTTTATTACCGCTTTGACTTTTGTAATCGTAATCCACTGACCTTTTTTACGTGCTTGCATATCGCCGTTATACATCGCAGATGCGCTAATTGCTGGCAGATAATAACGCCCTGAATAGGAAGCATTAACTAAAATACGAAATGTTTTGCTTTGTTTTTTATCCAGTGAAAAATAACTATAAACACGATCATCCCTAACATCTTGATAGTCAAATTGATTAATAATGAGATAATTTTTATCCTTATCACTTTTCAGTGAGTAATTAGCATTATTAATTTCCCATCCAGCCGCAACAGGCAATGTTAGTGCAATATTTTCAACCTTAGCATTTGAGGTGTTGGTAATATCAACTGTGATTGCTATATCCGTTCCTTGGGTGACTTCAGGCATACCTTGCAAATCAAGCTCAGTAGAATCAGCCATATCGGTATAGCTCACTTGCAGTTTTAAACCTCTGCTCACCGATTTTTCATGACCCGCGCGAGGTAATCCTCGCGTCATCACACTAGCATATAGTTTACTACCACTGGTATTTTTTACTTCCAGATCACTGCCTTTTCTATCAATGTTGTTAAGCACTTTCTGAGAGAAAGGCGTACTACTATTAATAGCATTACTTTGCTGACTATCAATCGTATATTTTGCGCTAAAGTGACTGGTATCACCTGATAGATAACGAGATACCGCCATTAGCGCCCATGCGATTCCTTGCGTACTTTGAAAGCCATCATTCTTGAGTTCAGCAGCGATTTTTTCTACAAACTTATTGGCATCCTGCGTCTTATTCAACGCAATGAGATTAGAAAGTTGTAAGCCTAAATCACCAAGCTTCGAGCTAAAGGTTGCAGGTGTGTCGAGTCTTCTCTGCTGACTATCAAGATTTGCTCGCAATCCTTCTGTTAGGCTATTAGCCGCTTCAGGTTGACCTGCTATCTGATAAGCAGAGGCTAGCATCCAACGTGCCTTCAAACTTAACTTGCCTGATTCACGTAGACGATTCATCGCTCCTATCTGAGGTTTGCCCGCTAATGCAAGCACATTAAGGCGATAAGCTTGAGTTTGCGCATAGGTATTGCTACCTGCCAACCAACGCTGAGCCGTATTTGCCTGATAATCAAGCCAGTCTGTTAGTAATTCAGCAGGCAATAAATAACCAAGCTTCTGCGCTTCAATTAAAAAATGCCCCGCATAAACACTTGCCCATTCATTACTATGATTGCCATTTGACCAGTAACTAAAATTACCTGTGGCTAATTGAAAACCACGTAAACGCTCAATCGCCCGCTTAATATGATGTTCAATTTCTTTCTGCTTGTCCTCATTCAATTGCATTACGTTTGATAAGTAAAGTTGCGGGAATACAGAGGATGTCGTTTGTTCTAGACACCCATGTGGATAACGCACTAGATAATCCAAATGCTTTTCCATATTTAAGGAAGGCACAGAGGAGAGTTCCAACGTGGTTTGGTTACTGCCTTGAAGTCCGTGCGGCTTAATTTTCTGCGTCCAGCTTGCGCCAGGTTCAATCACGCCCGTGCTAGTACGTGTGGTGGGCTGATTTGCTTGTCGAATCTCAATAGTAACGTCTGATGTTGTTTTATGCTTGCCACTAGTTGCTATAAATTGGATATGCCCTTTGCCCGCCTTATTCTTGGTTTTTAGGCGCAACATTCCCAATTTTTCACCGATTTTATCAAAGTGGATTATCTTGCTTTTAGCACCCACCACATCAAAAAAATCATCGGCGATAATTTCTAGCTTAACGTCCTTAATCCCTTCTTTCATCACAAATAAGGCAATGGGCACGCTAACTTCTTCATTTGGACCTAAAACACGTGGCAGGGTGGCTTGCATAATCAATGGCTTACGCACAAAAATAGATTGCTTTGCCTTGCCATATGCACCTTTTTCAGCCGCAACGAGCATGACACGTACTGCACCAACATATGGCGGCAAGGTAACTTCATGCTCTGCATGTTTACCTGCGCCTAAATGGAATGGGCCAAGGACTTTAACAATTGGTGGGAAGCGGCGTTTTTTATCGCTATCATTATCAATATTGCCATCATCACTACCGCCTAGTGCAATCATTTTATTGAGATTGCCACTGTATGCACCAATCACTTGATCATATAAATCCCATGTTTTAATCCCTAATGCTTCTTTGCGATAGAAATGGCGGTGTAAATTGGGCGTTTTAAAACTAGTCAAACCAAGCAAGCCTTCATCAACGACCGCAAGGGTATAGCTCATTGCCTTACCACTTTCCTCACTGACTCTTACCGTTTGAATTGACTCAGGCTTCCATTCTTCTGCCGCTTCAATAATCGGTTTCAAATAAGTTTTAGGATCAGCCACTTCAAGCGGAATAATGCCGTAAAGTCGTAACGGTCTGTCATTATCCTTGCCTTTATGTGGCTGTAACAAGGTAATGTGCACATATACATTGGGGGACATCTCAGC
>JAGLBQ010000203.1 GCA_023146675.1 Cocleimonas sp.
TTCAACGCTTAAGAGCGCACGACCACTGACTGACTCTGGTAATTTGATCGTTGCTATTTCACCCACTGCATAAGTGGGTTTATCTGCAAAGAAGTTTAAACGACTTGCTGAACCACTGCCTTCTTCTTGCGCGCGCCCTGCCCATCCAGGCCAATCCACATAAACCGTTTTACCCGTACAATGCCCACCATCAAGATCACAAGCCCGCACTAAATAACGCCCCCATTCAGGATATTTAATTGCAAACTGCCATATGCCAGTGCCATCTTCGGTCGTACTAATAATGTCTTGTGCGAGCTTGCTATGATGCTTGCTATCATTGTATTCCGCTAATGACTCCCAAGACTTATCCCACCACCATTTCCAGCCGATTTTGTATAAGGTAACCTGTACCTGCTTCATTGAAACAGGTTTACCATCGGCATTAATACTCGCGATTTTAATGGTATGTTGAGTATCCGTTAGCAGCATATTGCGTGCTTCATCACCCTTCGGTAATTTAATCCCCACATATTCTTTATACGGATGATAATCCAGTGCAATGCGATTAATACTAAAGGCACCGCTTTGTTCAAAAACACGATTAGTAAAAATAGCACGTAGTTTGCCTGCTGCTTTTTCATCAGGTGCTAAAAACTTGGTAAAACGCAATTTACCCGTAGAATCCAAACGTCCTTTTAATAATTGCTCATCAACACTCGCTAAATGACGCACAGGGTCATCAAAATTATAATCACTGCGTGAATCAAATTTGGTTTTCTTCGGTCTAAAACGTACTGAAATATCAGCTTTAAGATTTTCTGCGGTTGCCCCATGTAACCATTGTGAGGTTAGTGTTCCAAGTGGCAATGAGCGATAGCCATGCAAAACATCCGTACCAAAATCCAGCTCTACCTTGAGACGGTTGGGACGAATAGTTTCTATCATTAATGATTTACTAAACGTGCTCCCCCCTAGATAGGCTTTCGCCATCCACTTGCCTGTTGCTGCTTTTTCGTTGGTTTTAAACTTAAAAGTATAAAAGCCACCCACGGCATCACTGCTGGTTTGTGTTTTAGTAAGACGCCCTTGTGGATCGAATAACTTCATGGTGACAGGGTGCGCATCAGGAATTTTGTTATCCTTATCTTCTACGATAAAGGTTAGATAAATATCATCGCCTGGCCGCCACACACCGCGCTCGGCATACACCATACCTTTGATACCATTATTGACGTTGGCACCACCTGTATTAAATTGGCTGACTGAAAGCGCTGTTTTAGCATTTAATTTTAGATAGTTAGTATCTACTCCTTTCGTGGCTTTCAGTAAAAAAGGCGTTGCCAGCACCGTTAAGGAAGCAAACCCCTGTGAATCACTTTGCCCCTTGGCAAGTACTTGCCCTTGATAATTCAGCACTTCTAATTGTGCTCCTGCTAATGGTGCTGATGTTTTTAAGTCGGTAGTAATAATATGTAGTTTTTCATTCGCATCCTGCTTAGCCAATAAGCCAATATTGCTCATAATAAAATTATGACTAATCCGCGTTTTATCTTTATGACGATTAAAATAGGCATCTGTGCAAGGATTATTGCGCTGCTCCCAGTCATATGCATACTCATTTTCTTCTACATAATCACTAACGCCATCCCAGCCGCTGGACTGTTCTATATTGTTATCTTCCGTATTTTTCAGCAATGTCGGGCGTGTTTCTGCTGATTTGACCTTATTATCACAAGCATAGGTCGAATGTCTGCGTTTAATTTGCAGATTCAAACGCACCAACCCCCCTTCATGATCCTTCATCAACTCGGTGACATCGAAGGAATAACGATTCCACTTATTGCTATCTGCTGAACTTAATGGAATCTCTTTTTGCCATAGGAAGCGCCCAACACGTTCCGTCTCTTCTTTGCCATTAAGACTATTAACCTGCAAAAACTGTCCCATTTTATCAGGGTATATTTCAAAAGCAGTGACCTTAATTCCATCAATACCCACTGCTTCAAAAGGAATTTCCAGCACGCTCCCCTCAGGAAGAATAGATCCTGCACCAACAAAACGTAGTTGTGGCTTTTGCGTATCAAAGGTTATTTTTTTAGTCAGTGTTTCAGCTAAAACGCCACCTGCAGCGCCTTTTAAGCCTTTATTGATAATAACCTTATGCTCACCATTAAGATTTTTAGTAGGATAGAGCTTAATAACATTGCCTTCAGCACGGACTTTATATTTCTTCTTTTCTAGTTGGATCAAGCCATTAAGATTCTGCGATGGCTTCAACTCATCTGAAAAATTAATCTGCACATAAGGATTATCACCTGCTGCATACTGTACGCGCAGATCAATGATTTTAAAATCATTAAGCCCTGGCAATGTAATTTCTTTCTTACCCTTGGTTTTAATCCCTAATGACTCTCCGCTCCATTTTAACTGCACATCCGTAGCAAAAGGCTCATGCTTTAAATCCTTAAGTGTAAAACGATGTCGACGACCATTATCACTATGCTGCCAATCAATTTTGACAGACTTGCCTTGGTAACTAGCTTGCAGAACCTTACGTACATTATCGGGCAATACACGGTCTGAAACTAATAACTCACCGTTCAATGTCATTGTTTTTATTTTGTTTTCAGCATTGCTGGGTGGAATAAATAATGCATCCGTCTTAATTTCATACTCCATCGGCACAACACGGAATGAGAACTCATAATCTTTTTCTGATACAGGGACATCCAATAACCCATTTGCTTTAATACTGACATTGTATTCTGTATCAGGTGCCAGTGATTTTGAAGGTAGCCAAACTATTTCTGCTTTACTTTTAAACACAGGGTTGCCCGCAATGGCAGGTGAAACCTTCATCACCCGACCTGCATCCTTACCCACCTGATCATCGGTAACAATATCGCGGTTAAACACAATTCGCACAGGCGAATTGCGCGATATAGCCCCCTGAGTATGCCAACCACTTAACTCAAACCAACTAAATTTAGTTTGCTCCTCTTTCTCTTTAACTTTAGCTTTCGTAATAGGCTCAGAAACAACAGAATATGACACCGTTTCTTTGTTAGCCCCTGTGCTAGTGATTAATGATTCCTGTTGTTCTACCTGCGGCTTATCTTCACCCTTATTGCAAGCGCTAACAAACAAGAAAAACATTGCAAATGAAAAAGCGGTAAAATAGCGTGATAGATTGAGCATTGTGGAATTCTCTTAGAATTATTATTTTTCGACGAACAGACAGTTCTACTCTAAAACATAGCAGTAAATAGATTAATAGAACGTGATTTTTTTATAAGTTAAGCAGAATTTAATGAAAGCACATCAAACATCATTTGCCTAAACTCTGTAACCAAGAATATACGAAAGAACACAAGCCATTGATTTTAAAATTAATATCATACTCGAAATAGAGATATTACTCCAAAAAAACTATTGCAACCGTCAGAATGACGGTGCCCCCTTTATTTTTGAAACATCCCTTTACTTTCAGAACGTCGACGTAATATTTCTATTGTAAATAATAAAATGATTGAGATCAGAATCAGCAACGATGCGGCAGCTAAAATCGTGGGATTTATTTGTTCACGCAAACCTGAAAACATTTGTCGAGGAATGGTTCTTTGATCAGGGTCAGCTAAGAAAATAATTAACACCACTTCATCAAAAGAAGTAACAAAAGCAAACAGCGCGCCTGATATAACCCCTGGACGAATTAAGGGGAAGGTAACATTAAAAAAAGTACTAATGGGGTTTGCGCCTAAGCTGCTGGAGGCCCGAAGAAGCGATTGATCAAAGCCTGCTAGGGTTGCGGTCACGGTGATTACAACAAAAGGAATACCTAAAATGGCATGGGCAAAGATGATTGCCATATCCGACCCCGCTATATTAATCGCAGAATAGAAAAAATACATTCCTGCGGCAATAATCACTAAGGGAACAATCATCGGGGAAATTAAAATGGCGGTGATTAATGACTTAAAGGGCATTCGATCCGATGCTAATCCAACGGCTGCGACAGTTCCTAACACGGTAGCTAAAATGGTAGACATAAAAGCAAAATAGAAGCTATTTTTAAGTGCAAGATTCCACTTATGATCCGTAAAAAACTCCACATACCATTTCGTTGAATAAGCCACAGGGTCTAGCTTTAACATCCCTTCGGTAAAGGTGAAAAATGGCTCAACATTAAAGGATAGCGGAATGGTGACTAAAATTGGAAAAATTAAAAATAAAAGCACCAACCCTACAATGATGCGTAATCCGTAATGCCAGAGTTTTCTAATAGGGCTGTAATAGACGGGTAACATGATCAACCCCTTATAATTTAATATTACTGGCACCGACCAAGCGGTCGTATATCCAGTAAAGAGCAATAATTAACACTAAGAGCACCGAACCTAACGCCGCTGCTAACTCCCAATTATTGGTACTGCGCATATGGTGTGCAACTAAGTTACTAATAAGCTGACCATCTACGCCTCCAATCAATGCAGGTGTAATGTAATAGCCAATTGAAATAATAAAAACGAGCAATGCACCTGCACTTAAACCGGGCAAACTAAGCGGAAAATAGACCTGAATAAAGGCTTTAAATGGATTCGCTCCTAAGGATTGCGCCGCACGCACATAAGATGAGTCAATCCCTTTCATGACGCTATACAGCGGTAAAATCATAAAGGGCAACAGAATATGTGTCATTGCCAAAATAGTGGAAAACTGGTTATAGATAATATCCAGCGGTTTATCAATAATATGCAGTGATAATAAACTTTGATTGATCACCCCATTGGATTGCAAAATAGCGATCCATGCGGTAGTGCGTACTAATAACGATGTCCAAAAGGGAAGTAATACAAAAATAAGCAGAATACTTGCCTTTTTCAGTGGAATGAGTGATAGATAATAGGCAACGGGATAACCTAATAAAAAGGTCAACAAGGTAATGATTAGCGCGATAGTAAAGGTACGCTGTAAAATAGGAAGATAGACTTGCATATCTTCGGATTGCTTAACAATTTCCCCCGATGGTTCCAGCTTATAATCCAGCGCATTAGCATAGTAGTTAATAGTAAACTTATCACTGGCAGAGCGGATGCCTGTCCATATTTCGGGCTTCCCCCATTTTTCATGCAGGGAGGTTAATAATTCTTGGTAGTTTTTGACGTTATCCAGCTCTATTTCTTTTATTTTTCGAGCGGTTCGTTTAATAACACTGCCAGTACGTGGCAAACGTCGATTCACCTCTTCAGCAAATTTACCTGAAAGACGTGATTTTTGTAGCTGCTGTATTTCATAAGCGAGCGTTTTATAGGTTTCTTCATTCGGTAGTTTCGATATATCCTGCCACTGCGTTAATATTTCAGCTGTTTTTGGGGCAAGATTTGCCACCGTGGGATTATAAAAACTGCGGTACAACATATAGCCAATTGGCGTGATAAAAAACACAATGAGAAAAAAGAGCAATGGCAATACCAAAACCAGTGCCTTGGTTTTTTCACGTCTTATTGCCTGATTATACTTTTGTGTATGCTCAGAATTAAGCGCGAGATGATCGCTTGTGTCATTGGTTGTTGTATCGGTATTTGGCATATAAATTTTGGGCTTCCAATAGAAAAAGTCTTCCTTATGAAAAAGCTAACACTTTCACTCCTTGGGAATGAAAGCATTCGCTTTTCCATTGAAACAAGAACTTACTTCTTAATCAACCAAGCAGTAAATTTCTCACCTAGCTGAGAACCATTATCAGCCCAGAACTCAGCACTTGCTTTAATTCCTTTATCCAAATGCGCTGATGGAAGCTGTGGCTTCACCTCTTCTGCAATCAAAGACTCAGATGATTTACGGGTTGGACCATAAGCAACATCCTGCATCCCTGCTAATGGTTTGGTTTTTGTTGCCGCAAGAATAAACTTAATCGCTTCTTCTTTATTTTTAGAGCCTTTAGGAATCGCCCAGCCGTCTAAGTCATACACTTGTCCGTCCCAAACAATATTAAAGTCACTTTTATCTTTTTTTATCGCACTGTAAATACGACCATTGGCTGATTGCACAATCACTGCACCGCCATCATTTAATAATTGAGGAGCCTGTGACCAAGAGTCAAACCAAACGATGTCTTTTTTAATTGTATCCAGCTTTGCAAAGGCTTGTTTAACGCCCTTCTCTGTGCCTAATACTTTATAAATATCTTTCAGTGCAACACCGTCCGCCATTAACGCCCATTCTAGATTAACCTGTGGTCTTTTTCTAAAAGCGCGCTTGCCAGGGATTTTCTTGGTATCAAAGACATCAGCCACTGTTTTTGGCTTGGTTTTAAGATCATTTTTATGTGCAAAGATAATGGACCAAACGATATTGCCAACCGCACATTCATTACCAATTGCAGCAGGGATAAAGTCATCTTTTCCAGCTTTGCCATCATCACCTTTGGGTAATTTATCATGCGGAAATACTTCTAGCATACCTTCAGAACAAGCACGCTCAACATCAATATATTCAATATCGATAACATCCCATTTAACATTTTTAGACTCTACCTGTGCTTTAAGCTCTGCAACACCACCTGAATAATCTTCAAATAAAATTTTTGTACCTGTTTCTTTAATATAAGGATCGATCATATGTTTCTTTTGCGCTGCACCATACGCACCGCCAAAAGAAACCACGGTCAGCTCTCCAGCAACAAGATTTGCAGACAGTAATGAACTTGCCACCAATAAACTTAATTTTAACTTTTTCACTCTTTTACTTCTCCTTTGGTATAAATTTGCCCTGCACTATAGTTGTAATGCACGACAGTCCTTAGACAACCAGCCTAATGTTACTGATTGACCTTCTTTTAAATCATCAAATTTAAACGAATTTGGTTGCTTGATGATAAACTCTGCACTGTCATTCAAAAATCGAATATAAATGCGCAGATGATCACCAATATAAATTATTTGTTTAATGACACCCTCAAAAACATTTTCACAGTCGATACCGTGCTGATCAGGATTCATAATCACTTTTTCAGGACGAATAGATAAATACACGTCTGTATCTGACTCACTGAGATTAACACCTAAAGCAGTCACTGAATCATTTTCTGTTATTTTAACAACAACATTGCCATTGTCCTGATGCGATTCTATCACGCCATCTAAATGATTATTTTCACCAATAAACTCTGCCACAAATTTATTATCAGGACGTTCATACAGGGTTTTAGGATC
>JAGLBQ010000204.1 GCA_023146675.1 Cocleimonas sp.
CTTATTTCAACTAAATCTTTCGCAACAGCTCTCATTATGGCAACCCTTTCATTAGGTACAACATCATTTGCAGCTGATGATGCTGCGGCAGCAATTGCTGAGGCTAAAAAAGCAACGGAACCTGCAAAAAAAGCAGGTTTTGAGTGGAAGAGCTGGGGAAGTCTGTATAAAAAAGCAGATGCGGCAATTAAAGATGGCAAGGCAGATAAAGCAATTAAAATAGCCAAGACATTAACATTCCAAGGTTTAGCAGCACAGAAGCAAGCAGAAGCATCTAAAACAGCAGGACCTCGCTTCTAAATATATCTCCATATTTTGCGAAGAAAGCCGAGACTATTCTCGGCTTTTTTTATGGGATGAGTATGATTAAAGCCTAAGGAAGATAAACATCATAACGCGTAGATTTACCCGTTATACTAAAGTGTGCTTTTAGCCCTGCAAGCGCTTCAGCCAAACGCGGGCGCTTCACTACAATACGTTTATGCGCACGCTTTAACGCTAAATCCAATAGTGCATCACTATCGCTATCCTCTCCCACAATATCATGAAAATAGACCATTTCTTTTTTCACTTTTGCAGATTTTTTACGTGAAGGAAACATCGGGTCTAGATAGATAACATCGGCATAATCTATTTTTTGCTGTGTTGATAAATACAAAGAAGCATTTTGATTAATCAATACCATACGCGAGCAAATATTCTTAACAACCTGATCATCAGAGTTTTGCGCACGATCCAATGCATTTTTTAATAAGCTATAAATAACAGGGTTTCTTTCTAACAACGTAACATGACAGCCTAAGCTTGCTAAGACAAAAGCATCCCCCCCTAAACCTGCGGTAGCATCAAGCACCTTAATATCGGGAATCTTTTTTATACCCATTGCTTTGGATATACATTGCCCTTTACCTCCCCCGTATATGCGCCGATGACGCGTCTTCCCTGCGAGAAAATCAATACAGAGCGGCATTTGTTTTTTATTCTTAAATGAGTGCAACTCTAGCCTGTCATTCTGCAAATATAATCCATATTGAAACGATGCAGAACCATTAGCGTGAGATTTTGTTTGCTGGCTAAACGCTAGCGGAGAAATAATAAGAGAAGGGATGCGTTCTGCAATAGCATTTAGTTGTGAGAAATCACAATCTTCACTACCACTAATAGTAACTAATTGAGAGAGAGGAATTGACATTAATGATGTATTTAATAATGAGGTGGCGGTGGTTCTTCAGCATCCGAACCGCCATCATCAATTGAATCCAGCTTTTCGGCAACCTGTAATAGGCGTTGCTCTAACCGCTCTATTTTACTTTCTTGTTGATGCACAATACGGCTTAATGTTTGCACTGTATCCTCTTGCTCCATATACAATAGCTCAAGTTTCATTAGCCTATCTTTTAAATCTTCCATAAATATGTTTAATACGCAAGGGTCGGTGGAATTTACGTAACCAACCTATTTAAGCATCCGTTCTGGTCGGTTTCGCAACGCTACACCGACCCTACATTAAATAATGAAATGAGGCTTTATCTGCGCTTAGCTGCAATCCGCAAACGCAATGCATTAAGCTTAATAAATCCTGCCGCATCTTTTTGATCATATGCCCCTTGATCATCTTCAAAAGAAGCAATATTTTCATCAAATAAACTATCAGATTTAGACTTGCGACCCACCACAATCACATTTCCTTTATAAAGCTTCAAACGTACCGTACCATTTACATGCTCTTGTGATGCATCTATCATTTCCTGCATCATTTCACGCTCAGGTGCCCACCAAAATCCGTTATAAATCAACTTTGCATAACGTGGCATTAGCTCATCTTTTAAATGCATCACTTCACGGTCTAATGTTAAAGACTCCATTGCACGATGCGCTTTTAGCATAATCGTTCCACCTGGTGTTTCATAACAACCACGAGACTTCATGCCCACAAAACGGTTTTCTACAATATCATCACGTCCGATACCATTGTCTCCACCGATCTTATTTAACGTTTCCAACATCGTTGCAGGGCTTAATGCCTCACCATCCAAACTCACAGGATCGCCTTTTTCATAGCCAATCTCAATATAAGTTGCTTTATCAGGCGCATTTTCAGGTGATACCGTCCAACGCCACATATTCTCTTCTGGCTCATTCCAAGGGTCTTCTAAAATATCGCCCTCATAAGAGATATGTAGCAAATTGGCATCCATTGAATAGGCTGATTTTTTACTGCCCACCTTCAATGTATCAACCTGTATTCCATGCTTTGCTGCATATTCCATTAAATCATCACGCGAATTTAAATCCCACTCACGCCAAGGTGCTATCACCTCTACACCCGGTTTAAGCGCATAAGCACCTAATTCAAAGCGTACTTGATCATTCCCCTTACCTGTTGCGCCATGTGAAATAGCATCCGCACCAGTTTCATTTGCCACTTCAATTAAGCGTTTAGAAATTAAAGGACGCGCAATAGAAGTGCCCAATAAATATTCACCTTCATAAATCGTATTAGCACGGAACATCGGGAACACATAGTCACGCACAAACTCTTCGCGCAAATCATCAATATAAATCTCTTTAATCCCCATCGCCTCTGCTTTAGCGCGGGCAGGCTCTACCTCTTCTCCTTGACCAACATCAGCGGTATAAGTAACCACTTCACATTGGTAGGTTTCCTGTAACCATTTAACAATGA
>JAGLBQ010000205.1 GCA_023146675.1 Cocleimonas sp.
TTTCTCCTTAGTTATATTACTATCTGTTTTCATTTTCTCGCTCAGCTCACCGAGTTGCATATGCGTTATGGGTGTAGCAAGCGAGATATTATGCTCTATAGAAGCCGTGTAAATGATACGCATCATTTTTTGACGTGTTGAAATGATTGTATCTACATTTTTGGTGTAGTAAAAAAAAGACCATTTCAAGGCATGATCACCAGTATCATCCAGCCTTAACTCCATTTCATATTGATTTTCTAGAGGAATATCTGCATCTTTTTTAGCATTTTCATAAGCCACTTCAAACATATTTTCCACGTTAGAAATTGCACTGTCATAGCCTATTTTAAATGATAACTTTTCCCTAAGCCCTCGGGCAGAAGCAAACTTAGACAGGTTATGAATGGTGAAATCACGTAAGCGCGAATTTCTAATCATTATACGATGATTATTAGCCTGATTTAAAATCACAGTGTGGAACATTTTAGTACGGTACACCACGCCCAAAATCTGTCGAGCATTACCATCTTCCAGCTCAATCACATCACCCTCTGATACCATATCGCTATTCAAAATAATAATGCCATGAAATATATCAGGCGCCCAGATTGAAGAGGTTAGCGCTAAAAAAACACCCATAAAACCAATCACGCCACCTGCTTCTAACAATGACGTAAAACCCAGAAAATGGATAATGCCAATTAAGGCGATAATGGTGATAAAAATACTACTAAAAACACTTAATAATCGTGTTTGATGCGTTGGCGTTAATCTTTCCTTGCCTTGAATAGTGCGCTTTTTTCCATATTGACGTAAAAACAGCGCCTGCATTAAATGCATGAATAAATAGGAAAGATAAATAATGGCGAGAACAGCAATTACTTTAACAGCAAAAGCTTGCTCATCTTGCGTTTGAAAAAAGCGGTAATAGCCATAGGCAACGATAATCAGTAGATTTAATATTTGGAAAATCATCACACTACGTGAAAACGAGGTGACTTTATCAGGAGCATGAGAAAACAGCTGAATAATTCGCTTAGCGAACAGTAGCAAAAGGATATTAATGATCAGTAGCAAATAACCAACTGAATCTAAATGGCTAAAGAGATTTTGTAGCATATAGCGAGTGACTGTAACTTAGTATTGATATTTTGCAAGTATAAAAATGATATTCTCCCCAGCTATGTCTGTTTTTTCAAACACTTTAATGATATGACTAACCTGCATATCTCTTGCACCAGAGCATCACTCAAGCTCACCTTAAATAGTGTTTGATAACTAGACCAGAAAAAGGTGCTTTAAATCTTTATTATATTAGCTATTTCTATGCTTTTCTCACTTGTTTCTCCAAACGCTTTAACCAAACATCCAACCCTTGCGCATTTAAATTGCAATCTGTTGCCAACATTTTTTTACGATCTCCTAATGGAAGATCACATTCTGTTTTATCGAGTTGACCCAATAGCCATTGCATTAATTTTTGCTCTATGCGCCCTACTCTGCCTTCGCTGTTGTCCTTTTCAGATTGCGCTATTTTTACAAAGGCGTTAATGGATTGTTTAAGCTGTGCAATAACTGCATCTGTTGGTTCTATCATGCCAAAGTGGGTTAAATAGAGATATTTTGGATTTAACGTTAAGAGTTTATCCATACTGCTTAGCATGGCATCTGGATCAAAATGAACGGGCGTGGTGGTGGCAAAAATAAACTCACTATTTTTTGTAGAAAATACTTTATACGCAAGCCCAAAGGTATCCCCTGTAAAAATGCCTTCACTCTGCTGGTCATAAATACAAAAATGATGTAATGCATGACCTGGCGTATCGATAAAGCGCAGTATTCTGCCATTAAAATCAAGTTCAAAACCATCCTCAGCGATCATCACACGCTGCTCTTCAATCGGCTTTAATGTGCCATATAATTTGCGGTATTTTTCTTCCCCATAAACTGCCATTGTACCTGCTTCTAATTTGGCAGGATCAATCATATGCGCTGCGCCACGCGGGTGGATGACTAGTTTTGCTTGTGGGCAGATTTCAAGTAAATCACCTGCACCTCCTGCGTGATCTAGGTGGATATGGGTTGGAATAACGTATTCCACATCATTTGTTGTGAAGCCTAGTTTAGTTAGCGCATCCAGCATGTAGGGGACACTATGCGCTGTACCTGTTTCGATAATAGTAACTTTTTTATTCTGCGCTACAATATAGATACTGGCGATACCACGCTGTACATAATGTGCGTCTATTACGGTTATATTATTGGCGAGGCGTGTTAGTGGATTTTTCATGGGTTAGCCTTTTTTTAAAAGTTTATCTGACTGAAAAGCTAAAGCTTTCA
>JAGLBQ010000206.1 GCA_023146675.1 Cocleimonas sp.
AAGATATAGAAATTTTACGTGTTCCCGGTGCTTATGAAATTCCATTTACTGCTAATCTAATGGCGGAAAGTAAAAAATACGATGCTATCATTGCATTAGGTGCTGTGATACGCGGTAGTACGCCACATTTTGATATTGTTGCTGGTGAGTCTGCTAAAGGCTTATCAAATGTGGCTACAAATAGTGGCATTCCTGTTATAAATGGTATTATTACCACCGAAACCATTGAGCAGGCAATCGAGCGTTCTGGTACAAAAGCAGGCAACAAAGGGTCTGAAGCTGCGGTTGTTGCGATTGAGATGGTTTCACTCATTAAAAACTTTAACGCATAAAAAAACGGCAGTTATCCCATGGCTATAGATCCCAAACGACAATTTATTGCACAGCGTCAAATCGCACGTAAACTGGCACTTATCACCATTTATCAATGGCAAATGACAGGCAATAGCTACCATAATCTCTATGTTGGGATTCAGGAAGACAAGGAATTGGCAAAAGATTTTAATAAAGCCGATGCTGCTTATTATCAATCACTGTGTAAATATGTGATTGATAATATTGAAGACGTTGATAAGAAATTAACACCCTTTTTAGACCGTGACCCAGAACATTTAGACCAAATAGAGCGTGCAGCACTACGCATGGCAACGGCTGAATTTTTAAACCACCCTGAAACACCGTATAAAGTTATTGTTAATGAAGCGGTTAATTTGACTAAGAAATTTGGCGCAGATAAAGCGCATAAGTTTGTTAATGGGGTTTTGGATAAAGTGGGAAATAGTATTCGGGCTGAGAGTTAAACTACCATGTCAAACCTAACCCTCATCATCGGTAATAAAAACTATTCCTCATGGTCACTTCGCCCATGGCTTTATATGATGCAGCTTGGTATTGATTTTGAAGAAATTCGTATCTCCCTCTATACGCCTGATATGGAAGCACAGTTAGCGCCTTGCTTTTCAGATTCTAAAGTGCCTGTGTTAATTGATGATGGTTATTCCATTTGGGATAGCTTGGCGATTATGGAGTATCTGGCGGATAAATTTCCTGAAAATGTCAGTTGGCCTGCCTTTATAAAAGCTCGTGCTACTGCGCGTTCCGTTAGTTGCGAAATGCATTCTAGTTATATGGCATTACGTAATGAAATCTCCATGAATTGCAGTGCTAAGCAACATACAAAGCCATTATCCTCTGACACAGAACATGATATAGAACGTATTATAGCCCTATGGCGACATTGTAAGCGCTTCTATGGTCAAGATGGAAAGTGGTTATTTAGTCAATTTACCATTGCTGATGCTATGTTTGCACCAATTGCTATTCGCCTGCATAAAATTGATTATCCTATGACGGATGTCGAAGCAGAGTATATGGATACGCTCTATAACAATAAGCATATGCAAAGCTGGATTAAAGCAGGGCGGGAAGAAACAGAGGTTATTGATTTATTTGATGGCAGTTTATAAGAGATCTAGCAGATGCCGTCAGAATTTGATCTAATCCAAGACTATTTTAATTGGCAGCACACGTCTGATTCTGTGCCAATAGGGATTGGTGATGATGCGGCAGTTTTAAATCTTCCTGATAATCAAAAACAGCAATTAGTCATATCGGTCGATACCTTTATCGAAGGTGTACATTTCCCTAAAAATACCCCTGCGGATGCAATAGGGCATAAAGCGTTAGCGGTTAACCTCAGCGACTTAGCGGCAATGGGCGCAGAACCTGCTTGGTTCACCCTTGCACTGACACTGCCAGAAGCTAATCCTACTTGGCTACACGATTTTTCTAACGGCTTAAAAACACTCGCTGATCAGCATAATATCACCTTAATTGGCGGTGATACCACGCGTGGAATATTAAGCATCACTATTCAAGTGATGGGTTTTGTTGACACAGGAGAAGCTTTATTACGCAGCAGTGCAACGCTAAAAGACAAAATCTATGTATCAGGAAGCTTAGGAGATGCCGCTATTGGCTTAGCTCTATTGCAAGCGCGTTTAGAGTCGCAAAGCATAAGCCAACACGCCCATCAATACTGCCAAGATGCGCTTAACTACCCGCAACCACAAAATCCATTGAGTAAAATAATCAAACCCTATACCAATGCCTGTTTAGATATATCCGATGGGTTATTACAAGACCTTGGTCATATACTAAAGGCTTCAAAGGTAGGTGCATGCTTAGATTTGGATAAGATTCCCTTATCAGATTCAGCACTGGAAAATGGGCGTAAGAGTGCGCTCCCTTATGCACTAACAGGGGGGGATGATTATCAGTTGTTATTTACTGTTGCAGAAAAAAATGAACAGA
>JAGLBQ010000207.1 GCA_023146675.1 Cocleimonas sp.
TTATTGATGCCTGAATAAGTAAAAGCTAAGAAGATTGCTCCATCACCTTAATCGCATCAATAAATTCACCGATATCATTAAAGCTATGATAAACCGAGGCAAAGCGGATATAGGCAACATCATCCAGCTCACGCAATGCATCCATTACACGCTCGCCAATCCACTCTGAATTGACTTCTTTTCTACCACTACTCAGGATTTTTTTCTTAATACCGATAATTGAGGTGCTGACCGCATCATTGCTAACAGGACGTTTTTCTAATGCGCGCAACATTCCGCCACGTAGTTTGTAGTCACTAAAGGGCTCTTTAATATTGTCTGATTTTTTTACAATTGGCATAGCAAATTCAGCCATTTCATAGCTGGTAAAACGCTCACCACACGATGCACAATTACGTCGCCTTCGCACCTGATCTCCATTAGATGCTAATCGGGAATCTATAACGCGCGTTGTTTTTGCGCCGCAAAATGGACAATGCATGGTGATGAGCCTTTAGCTAATAGCAAAAAAGATCGTTAATCTACCACAAAATATACGCCATATACCAATATAAAGTCGTTCGATTGCCAATATATTAGTTTTTGTACACAGGTAAACGCGCACAGATATCAGCAACTTTAGCCTTTACTGTTGCGCTGACTTCTTCATTTTCAATATCATCAAGAAGGTCACAAATCCAACCTGCTAATGCCGCAGAGTCTTCTTCAGAAAATCCACGTGTTGTAATCGCAGGAGAACCGATTCTTAAGCCGCTGGTGACGAAAGGAGATTGTGGATCATTTGGCACTGAGTTTTTATTTACCGTAATATGTGCATTACTTAGCGCTGCGTCGGCTTGTTTGCCCGTTAAACCTTTATCGATTAAATCGAGCAAGAATAAATGATTATCGGTACCGCCTGACACAATATTATAACCGCGCTCAATCATAGTGCTTGCCATTGCTTTGGCATTAACAACGACTTGTTGCTGATAGATTTTATACTCAGGCTCCATCGCTTCTTTAAAAGAAACCGCTTTTGCTGCAATAACATGCATTAAAGGGCCGCCCTGTGTTCCTGGGAAGACCACTGAGTTTAATTTCTTTTCAATCTCAGCATTGGCTTTTGCTAAAATAATGCCACCACGAGGACCCCGTAGCGTTTTATGTGTCGTTGAGGTAGTTACATCTGCAATGGCAACAGGTGATGGATAAACCCCCGCAGCGATCAAACCTGCAACATGCGCCATATCAACAAAGAGATAAGCACCCACTTCATCGGCAATATCACGAAACTTTTGCCAATCAACCACACGAGAATAAGCAGAGAAACCAGCAACAATCATCTTTGGCTTGTGTTCACGCGCTAGCGCTTCAACCTGTTCATAGTCAATTTCACCCGTGTCATTATTTAGACCGTATTGAACTGCATTATAAATTTTGCCCGAAAAACTAACATGAGAACCATGTGTTAAGTGACCACCATCAGAAAGACTCATCCCTAAAACAGTATCACCAGGCTGTAATAACGCCATATAAACAGCCAAGTTAGCCGATGAACCAGAATGCGGCTGAACATTGGCATAATCTGCGCCAAAGAGTTCTTTTGCACGGTCAATTGCGAGTTGCTCCGCAATATCAACATGCTCACACCCCCCGTAATAACGCTTACTAGGATAACCTTCGGCGTATTTATTGGTGAGTACCGAACCCTGTGCTTCCATCACCCGTGGGCTGGTGTAATTCTCAGAAGCGATTAACTCAATATGATCCTCCTGACGCTGCACCTCTGCCGAGATTGCGCTAAATAATTCATCATCGTAGCCCGAAATAGTCATGTCTTTTGAAAACACTGTCAGTCACTCCTGAAAATAGTCATGCATAGAAAAAAGAAGAGGCGCATCATACCGTAAGTACTAGGAATATTCTTTACTTTAAAGGGTTTTTGATATCCTTCAGAGTAAATCTACATGCTTATAGCTATTATTAATAAAAACTATATTGCAGTGAGTGTTAAATTGCTAACTTTCATTCACTCTATCGTTATTAGCTATCAAAGATGGCATTCTGCCTTGCTAC
The DNA here is from genome assembly GCA_023146675.1 of Cocleimonas sp. Classification (GTDB taxonomy): domain Bacteria; phylum Pseudomonadota; class Gammaproteobacteria; order Thiotrichales; family Thiotrichaceae; genus JAGLBW01. The sequence goes on from JAGLBQ010000207.1 coordinate 2,059, forward strand.
TATTTTCTTATCAGGATGAAGCTGATCCAAGCGAATAGATAAACTATCATCCATGACAATACGCGCATGATGACGGCGTAACCCACGCGGTTCTTTTACCCCACAAGAATGCGCAATCGTCCCCACTTCATAGGCAAGATTTTTAGCATAAGCAGCAACATTGTCTTTTTTACTCTCAGGCACTAAGCCTTTTTGCAAATCAGGATCATGTGTAGTGATACCCGTTGGACAGGTGTTTTTATTACACTGCAACGCCTGAATACAGCCGAGTGCAAACATAAAGCCTCGCGCTGAGACACAAAAATCCGCACCTAAACATATCGCCCATGCGACATCAGCAGGTGTAGTGAGTTTGCCCGATGCAATCACCCGAACACGCCCTCTCAAATCATACAGCTTTAATTTATCCACCAATAACGGCAAACTTTCCCTTAGTGGTAATCCCATATCATCAATTAAAGCCAATGGTGCTGCGCCAGTGCCACCGTCTGCGCTATCAACAGTGATAAAATCAGGTGCAGATTCAATGCCTCGATCTTGTATGATGCTAAACAAACCGTCCAGCCAAGCACCATCACTAATTACCGCTTTAAAACCCACAGGTTTACCCGTCACCTCTCGAATACGATTGATTAAATCAAGAAGCTCATAATTAGAAGCAACATCTAAATGTCGATTAGGACTAATGGCATCCTTTCCCTCAGGAATATTACGAATTTTAGCAATTTCAGCGGTGACTTTATTACCAGGAAGAATACCGCCCTTGCCAGGTTTAGCACCCTGACTTAATTTTATCTCAAACATTCGCACTTTTTCGTACGCTGCCATTTTCCGTAATAAATCATCATCTAGATGACCATCACAATCACTCACCCCATTTTTAGCCGTTCCAATCTGCATCACAATATCGCAACCACCTGCCAAATGGCACGGGGACAAACCACCCTCCCCTGTATTCAGCCAAATACCTGCCTGCTTTGCGCCCATCGAAAGTGCCTCGACCGCAGGTTTGGAAATAGCACCAAAACTCATCGCCGAAATACCGATTAATGCATCTGTCGTATAAGGTTGTGCGCAACCTTTACCAATCGTCATGGGCATAGAATGCACCGCATTCTCATCTAACGTGGGAAAAGGAGAGTTAATAAATAAGATCGAACCTGTACGCCGCAAATCTTTAGTTGATCCAAATGCTACGGTATTATTTTCATCTCTAGACGCACGATAAGCCCATGTGCGTTGCGCACGGTTAAAAGGCAACTCCTCACGATCCATTGCAAAAAAATACTGACGAAAAAAAGTACCTAGATGTTCAAAAAGATAACGAAAATGACCAATAACAGGATAGTTTCTAAGTAGTGCAACTTTTTTCTGCCTAATATCCATAATATAAAGGACAATAATAAACAGGATGACAAGACCAATAACAAAGACAAACAAAACCGCCATAAACTCAATAAATGAGACTATAAAGCTTGATGTGATTTGCATAATTTACCTTCCTTCAGTGCGGTTAGTTAGCGATATTTTAACTATAGTGTAGCTAGCGTACTTCATGATGAAATACGCATAGAAAGATTAAATTATATGCGAAAGTTGGATGCTTTTTAGCAAATGAAAAGACAATACTGAACTAAAGGCTAGCGAGTGCTCATTGCTTTTGTGTTGATAGACTAAAACCTAGAATGTGCCACTATTCCAACCCCACATATGCCGATTCGGGTTAGAAAACTCGATATAAAGCCGCCCTGCTTCAATGTTTAATTCTTCTTCTAAAATTTCAGCCAGTGCCGATGAAAACTGAGCCGTATTTTCTTCAGGCAAGCCCAGACTTTTAAACTCTAAATAAGCTAAAGGCGCATTAGTACCTGCAAATAACATGCTGGGATTGTAGTTGTATTTAATCATCACATAACTTTCAGGTTTCGATAAAAGCTCTGCGACTGCTTTTGAAATACTGTTTAAAACCTCTGATTTATTCAGTGCTTCATGCAGTGATTGGTTGGTTTCGATGCTTAATAATGGCATTGTGCTTCTCCGTTTATAAAATTATCAAGAAATAGGACGTTAAGTTCGTTAAAATCTGCTTTCTTTTTATGCTACCTCATCATAATAACAATGAAAATATTAAATACATTACTCACTCTATCCGCTATTTTGCTTATCACCGCAGGCTGTAATAGTTCTACAGGTTTTAATCAGCAGGGCGAACCCTCTGTAACCCCTTCTACCAATACTCCCGCTTCAAATGGCTCTATTAATGTCTATTTTTCACAGCCTGATTCCACAAATGCTAAAACCCGAACGGGAGGCCCTGAAACCCGCTTAATTGCAGCAATTGATCAGGCACGTATTAGCGTTGATGTGGCGATTTATGAATTATCGCTAAAAAATGTTACACAAAGCTTGATAAAAGCACACCAGCGTAATGTACGAGTGAGAGTGTTGACCGATAGTGATAATTTACTATGGCAACAGATTAAAGAACTTCGCAGCGCAGGTATTGCGGTTAAAGGCGACAAGCGCAGTGTGCTAATGCATAATAAGTTTACGGTTATCGATAAAAAACAAGTCTGGACAGGCTCAATGAATTACACCTACAACGGTGCATACCATCATGATGAAAACCTGTTGCAATTAGATAGTATTGCCGCTGCCAGTAGCTACAATGAAGAGTTTGAACAACTTTGGGTTGGAATTCACCGCCAAATTAATGCTTCCGCTTCTATGTTTACGATTAATAATACTACCGTGCAGGTTTATTTTTCGCCTGATGATCATTTTAGAAGCCAGCACCTCATTCCATTATTGCAATCTGCCAAAAAATCAGTGCATTTTATGGCATTTGCTTTTACTAGCACGGATATAACCACTACTTTAAGCAATCTAAAACAGCAAGGCGTTGAGGTAAAAGGCATTGTTGATTCAAGTCAGTCAGGTTCTTCGTATGCGCAGTATGATGATTTAAAAAATGAAAATATTGATGTGTTATTGGATGGAAATCCAAAAAAA
>JAGLBQ010000208.1 GCA_023146675.1 Cocleimonas sp.
CCACCCGCCCATTGCTCTGTATTAGCGGCATCAGCAACTAACAGCGTTATATTGCTATTTTCACCATCAAAATCATCACGTAGTATTTTTTCAATGTTTGTATCCTTATGACTAGCATCTACAATTTTCGCATCTAATGTAGGGAATATACGCGACATATTCTCTGCTACACGTGGCATACGTGAGGCACTATTATCAATGGCGATCACATTTAAAGGCTGACAATTCTCCAGAATATGCCCTGTCTTACCCCCTGGTGCTGCACATGCATCCAATACCAACATATTGGGCTTTAAATCTAATAATCCAGCCGCTAATTGCGCCGCAGTATCTTGAACTGACACTTCTCCCTTATCAAAGTCAGGCAGCTCGTGTACATTAACAGGCTTGTCTAAAAGTATAGCGGTATCACAAACCTCAGATACCATTGCTTCGATACCGCACTCTTTCAGCTTATTACAATATTCATCCTGAGTTTGATGAAGTAGATTAACTCGCAACACCATTGGCGCACGTTGATTACTGGCATTTACAATCTGCTGCCAATCATCAGCCCATGCTTTCTTAATCTTGCCAATAAGCCACTCAGGAAAGGCATAACGCACAGCATCATTTTCATTTATTTTTGCTAATAATTCGTCTTTTTGACGCAAAAAATTACGCAAAACTGCATTGACCAATTTTTTAGCCCAAGGCTTCTTTAATCCTTTTAGCGTTCCAACCGTTTCATTCACCGCGGCGTGATCAGGGGTTTGTTGATAGATGATTTGATATAAACCAATGCGCAGTAAGCATTCAACATCCTTGTCCTTATTTTTTAAGGACTTTGACATTAGCTCCTTTAGCACTGCGGACAGCCGATAATGCCAGCGCAAGCTACCAAAGCATAAATCACGCACTAAAGGATCAGCAGCCGCCTCATTATCGGCCAAAAGTGGACTAAGGGATTCACCTTGATAGATGACACTGTGCAGAATTTTAGTGGCGATTAAACGGGGGTTAGTTTGGTTCATGAGGGGAAGATAACACCTAATAGTGATTTGCCATTAATAAAATCTTTTACGTCCAGTTTCTTTGCATTAGGCAGTTGCAAACGAGTAATTAATACCGATCCCTCACCCGTGACAATTTCAATGCCCTGCTTAGATTCAGCAATAACCTCGCCAATCCGCCCTTCTGCGCTAGACTCAATTGCTGACGACATAAAAAACTTAATATTTTTACCATTTTTGGTCGTAAATGCCGCAGGGTAAGGGTTATAAGCTCGAATCATACGATCAATTTCAATTGCGGGTTTAGTCCAATCTATTTCCGCAACCTTACTATCAAATTTATGCGCATAACAACTCAAGGAATCATCTTGAACTTCTGGCGCTAATTTATCTGTAACTAATAAATCCAATGTTATTAACAATGCTGTTGCACCATCAACCGCAAGCTGATCATGAATAGTTTCCCCTGTATCATGCTCTGTAATTGGGCAGGATATTTTATGCAGCATATCACCTGTATCCAACCCCAAAGCCATTTGCATAATGGTTACGCCTGTTTCCTTATCACCCATCTGAATCGCACGATGAATAGGGGCTGCGCCACGCCAACGAGGCAGTAATGAACCGTGAATATTCAAGCAGCCTAGCGTTGGACTATCAAGCACTGTCTGCGGTAATAACAAACTATAAGCGGCGACTATCATTAAATCAGCACGATAAGAACGTAAGGTTTCTAACGCCTCATCACTTTTAAACGATTCCACCTGTTCAACGGGGATATTGGCATCAACCGCCACTTGCTTGATCGGACCAAATTTAATTTTACGACCACGACCTGCGGGACGGTCTGGCTGGGTATAAACAGCCACTACCTCATGCTCAGAAGCAATTAATGCCTCTAGTGCAGGAACAGCAAATTCGGGGCTTCCTGCATAAATAATGCGTAGTTTTTTATTCGTTTCTATCTTCATGGATGATTAATAACTCTCTTTTCTTATTTTTGACATCCTTCGGGTGCCAGTTGACAGTTCTGTAGCTCGTATGCAGCCTAAGCGGAGTACGGAGATCGTAAAAATGCACTATCCCATATTACGTAAACTTCATACGGGCTACAAAAGTGTAAGCTACTTTTCTGTTTCATGAAGGATGCCTTATTTTCTTACTGAAAAGCTAACGCTTTCACTCTTATCTAAAGTAGTAATAGTAGGGTAATGAAAGTATTGAAAATACGCTATCAGATTAATGCTTATTGACGAATATTATTTCTCTGTCGTATCCAATGATAAGGGTAAGCGTTGTTGGTATTTATGAGAGATTGTGGAGCAAAAAAGGTAAAATAAGAGGGGAGGAGAAAGGAGCTGTTACGCAATCAAGAGTGAAAATAGACTTAGCTGAATTCAGGTCACTAAATTGATACCACTATGAAAATAATATAATCCAACCCCATAAGCATTTGCTTTTTTTAGCAAAAAACAAATACTCACAGAGTTGAGATAATATGTGGTAAACCAGTTAATAATCTATCTAAACATTGGGATTAACCAGTAACCACTTTCCTAGCAGTTGACGCTTTCTCATTATTTTTTAAAGGTGAGAATAGATTCTTCTGATGTGTTGGATAATATGGAAAAATTCATCATTGGTCTATAGGGGTTTTCCTTAGGAATGAAAATAGATTCAGACAATTAGCGCTAGCTACTCATAAATTCCATGCTCACGTGTTGCGAGGAATTCTATCTCAGGATAGCGCTCCGTCGCCATTTGCAAATTAACACGTGTGGGAGCAATATAAACTAATTCCCCTGCATGATCATAGGCAAGGTTAGCAGCCGCTTTGATTTTAAATTTATCCAGTATTTTCTCATCAGTGCAGGTAACCCAACGGGCGGTTTGCACATTCACATGCTCAAATTGACAATCGACGTTATATTCATCTTTTAGCCGTTGTGCTACTACATCAAATTGCAATATGCCGACTGCGCCTAAGACCAAATCATTATTCGTCATGGGGCGGAATAACTGGGTTGCCCCTTCTTCACAGAGTTGATCCAGCCCTTTTTGCAATTGCTTATTTTTTAATGGATCACGTAATTGTGCGCGACGAAATAGTTCGGGGGCAAAGTTGGGAATACCTGTAAAATACAGCTCTTCGCCTTGAGTAAAGGCATCGCCAATTCGAATTTTACCGTGATTGTGAATACCAATAATATCGCCAGGATACGCCTTATCCACATGACCTCGATCTGCGGCTAAAAAAGTAAGCGCATCAGGAATTTTTAACTCTTTTTTAGAGCGTACCTGATAGAGCTTCATGCCTTTTTTAAAACTGCCTGAGCAAATACGCATAAAGGCAATACGGTCACGATGTTGTGGATCCATATTTGCCTGAATTTTGAAGATAAACCCTGTAAATTTTTCCTCATCCGCCAACACTTCGCGCGTAGTGGTTGGGCGGGGTTGTGGCGCGGGTGCATACTTAACAAAATCAGCTAAAAGCTCAGCAATTCCAAAATTATTAACTGCTGAACCAAAAAAGACAGGGGTTAATTCACCCCGTAAATAAGCTTCAATATCAAATGCATTGCTTGCCCCTTGTACTAGCTCAATTTCTTCACGCAAATCATCCGCTGCGCCACCCAGCACTTCATCCAGACGTGGGTTATCCAAGCCTTCAATCACTTCACCTTCAAGAATTTTTCCTTCATGGTTAGGATTATAAAGATGCACGCTGTCATTATAGATGTGATAAACACCTTTTAAGCCTTTTCCCATGCCAATTGGCCACGTAACAGGCGCACAGTCTATTTTTAAGACTTCTTCAACCTCGTCGAGTAGTTCAATGGGATCTTTACCTTCGCGGTCAAGTTTATTGATAAAGGTCATAATGGGTGTATCACGCAAGCGACACACTTCCATTAGTTTGATCGTACGTTCTTCCACGCCCTTAGCGACGTCGATGATCATGAGCGCAGAGTCAACGGCGGTTAATGTGCGATAGGTATCTTCAGAGAAATCCTCATGCCCTGGGGTGTCGAGCAGGTTGACGACTTTATCACCATAAGGGAACTGCATAACCGATGAGGTGACCGAAATACCACGTTCCTTCTCCATCGTCATCCAGTCAGAGGTTGCATGACGCGCTGCTTTACGACCTTTAACCGAGCCTGCTAACTGAATAGCACCACCAAATAATAATAGTTTTTCTGTGATAGTGGTTTTACCCGCATCGGGATGAGAGATAATCGCAAAGGTGCGACGTAGGGAGGTTTCTTCGCTATGTGTTGGCATATGTTTACTCTCTGCAATCTGGATAGATATTTTTTAACGCTTAGTACTGCGGAATAGGCAGAACACTTTAAATGACTTTTTGTATTCTTTGTATTCCGTGATTTAAATCATTTTAGTTAGCCATCAAAGCCTCAAGCAGTGCCTTTTGTGCATGCAAACGATTCTCTGCTTCATCCCAAACTACGCTTTGTTCGCCTTCTAGCACTTCTGCGGTGACTTCTTCTTCTCGATGGGCTGGTAGGCAGTGCATAAAGACAGCATCATCTTTTGCTTGTGCCATAACATCCGCATTAACCTGAAAATTAGCAAAGGCTTTTTCACGAATTTTCTGCTCTTCCTCTTGTCCCATGCTTGCCCAAACATCGGTTGTAATGAGAGATGACTCATCCGCAGCGACGTTTATATCTTGGGTTATGGTAATGCGATCAGCTAGTTCTTCACTTAGTTCAGTATTAGGCTCATAGCCTTTAGGGCAGGCAATATTTAAATGGAAGTCAAATTGCAGTGCGGCATTCATCCATGATTGGCACATATTATTACCATCACCCACATAGGTCACTTTTTTACCTTTAATATCGCCACGATGCTCTTGATAGGTCATCATATCGGCTAATAATTGGCAAGGATGATAGTCATCGGTGAGCGCATTAATAACAGGAACACTGGAATACTCCGCAAATTTCTCAACAATATCATGCCCAAAAGTACGGATCATAATAATATCGACCATACTGGAGATGACGCGCGCACTGTCTTGAATCGGCTCGCCACGTCCTAATTGCGTGTCATTGGATGATAAAAACATGCCATGACCGCCCAGTTGTACCATGCCTGTTTCAAAAGAAACGCGAGTACGGGTTGATGATTTTTCAAAAATCATTGCCAAGGTCTGATTTTTTAGAGGCTGATAGCTACGAGATCCGCCTTTCCATGCTTGTTTTAATTCGATCGCACGTTGAATTAAGATGCTTAGTTCTTTGCTGCTAAAATCGCGCAGGGTCAGAAAATGTTTAATTTCTGCCATAATATGAGTACTTCCTAAAATTTGGTGGTGTATAGATTATAGTTTTTTTTACATAAATAATTTCACAAATGCGGTCGGGTTTCGCTATGTATGGCGACCCTACAACGGGGATTTCATCTGAGAATATCTATAGTTAACCCTGACGCTATAAAAAATAATGTTTTCTTTATAACGTCAAAGCAATCTTATTATTGTTTTATTAAGTCAGTCACTATTTGAATGACATTATCAGCCTGATCTTTAGTGATGATTAATGGGGGTAATAAACGAATGGTGTTTCCAGCCGTTACATTAATCAGCAAGCCTTTTTTACTAGCCGCAGCGACAAGCTCTGCACAGTCATTTTCCAGCTCAATGCCAATCATTAAACCTGATCCGCGTATATTTCTTACCTGCTTTACGCCTTCTAGTTTGACTTTAAATTCACTAATAAAGTAATCGCCGATTGTTTTGACATTCTCAATCACGTTTTCTTTTTCAATAACATCAAGCACGGTTAATGCTGCACGAGTAGCTAGAGGGTTGCCACCAAAGGTTGAACCATGCGTGCCAGGAGTGAATAATTTAGTTGCTTTACCACTAGCTAGACATGCACCAATCGGAACGCCATTGCCCAGTGCTTTTGCTAATGTCATCACATCAGGTTTGATCGTAGATTGCTGGAATGCAAACCATTTCCCCGTCCGCCCAATACCTGTTTGAATCTCATCCAGCATCAGTAACCAGTTATTATCATCACAAATCTGACGTAATTGCTCTAAATAATCAGCATCAGGAACAATAACCCCGCCTTCGCCTTGTACAGGTTCAACGAGAATGGCAACAACATCAGAATTGGTCTTAGCAACGGCTTTTACGGCATCAACATCATTATAATTAACCCGCACAAAACCATCAACAAGTGGTGCAAACCCCGCTTGTACCTTGCGATTTCCTGTTGCGGATAACGTCGCGAGTGTACGACCATGAAAACTACCACAAGCCACGATGATATTAGGGCGTTCAATACCTTGTTGCTTACCATAAAGACGCGCTAGCTTAATTGCCGCCTCGTTCGCTTCCGCACCTGAGTTGCTAAAAAAGACACGATCCATGCCTGATAGCTGGCATAATTTTTCGCTCAGTTCTTCTTGATGCTCAATGCGATAAAGGTTAGAGGTATGTACCAACGTACGCGCTTGTTCTGCAATAGCATCAGCAACCACAGGGTGGGCATGTCCCAGACCGCAGACGGCAACGCCTGCAACGGCATCAAGATATTGTTTACCCGACTTATCCCAAAGATAAACACCTTCGCCTTTTGTAAAGGTGATCGGCAAAGGAGCATAGGTTGTCATTAATGAGTTAGACATGAGTCTTCTCCAGAAAACGAAAAAGGGTAGCCTAGAAGCCACCCTTTTTTTGAAAAACCGAGAATTATGCGTTCTCAGACATTATTTGTCAATAAAAGACATCTTTACAATGTCAAGTGCTAATACAAAGCTATTTTTTTATACTGAATATTAGCACGTTTAATCAAACCAAAGTCACGACTATCAATACTCATAGGATCTGTCCCCTGAACAAAAAACAGTCCATCTTTGATTTTTTCAACGCGTTTAATCATTAATCCATGCGGTTTTTTATAAAATACAACAAAATCACCTATCACAATTTTGCTGAATTTGAATATTTTAAGGCAAACAATTCTCTGCCCATCTTTTAAATGAGGGTACAGAGAATTTCCTTCAACTTTAAATATTCGGATCAAACCTTAAAGTACAGGGTTAACAACATCTTCACCTGGCATATAAGGTGCTTTAACAACCTTCGTTTCAATGCCTTTAATCGCCCAAAATATTTCTGCAAACTTATTCACTTCTGCAAGAAGTGCCATTGCTTTGTCTCTAGAGGTATGTTGTTTTGCAGCACCTGCAAGCATCATAATATTATGCGTAATAGTATGAATATCTTTATGCTCTTCAACGTGATTTGGCTTAATGAAATCACCCCAAATAATACGAATTTCTTCTTTACACTTAACCGCTTCTTGCTCTTTAACCGCAATATAACGCGCCATATTATTTAAGTAAGCCGCTTCATCATCACCTTTTTCAGCTGCGTTAATTAAATCAATCATGCGAATAACAGAAAGAGCAGCAATTTGTGCCGCGCTCGTATCATAAATTCCGCAAGGTACATCGCAATGTGCTTTTACAGTGTCTAATTGAAACATTTTATTTTCCTTTTGTTGTGAAGTAATTGTTTAATGTTATTGCAATAGCGAAGATGCTTGTGCCAAATTCACCGTGCCAATAACAATTGATAATAAACCGACAGATGTGACCGCATAACGTAACGTGCTAGCAGAGCCTATCAGTCGAGCATTTATAAGATAAATAAGGTAGCCAAATAACAAAAACACAAGGCTAATTCCTAGTATAAAAGCCAGCACCATACCGATGCCAACCGTTTGATGAGAAATGGCGGCTAATGTGACCAACATACCCCGTATTCCGCCAACGCCCATCAATAATCCTAACGATACCAGCATAGTTTTATCATGCAAATGTGCATCTTCATAATAAATATGAGTATGTTTGTCGCCCTGATGATGATGGTGATCAATGCGGATTTTATTAGTGGCAGCAAGATAAACCAGATACAAGCCCATTAATAAAATAACCGTAGAGGAGATGATATCACCATATTGCAACAGACTATCACTAGCAAACTGTGTGATTAGCAATGCTAACAAGTAAAGGGTAATACCATGACCAACTGCAAATAATAAGCTTAATAATAACGCTGATTTTTTCTTTTTTCCGATAGAAAAGAGTGCAATGGCACTAAGATGATCAGGACCGAGTGCGTGTAATATTCCGTAATAGAAAATAATAAGAAGGCTGTATTCCATTTTGGCAACATGACTTAAGGTTAAGAGTGAGGGGGAGGTTATATAGAGGGGAATAACGTAATGCAAGAAGACTTATGATTTATATTGGTTTCATTCTATGGGACTATTTATTTTTTAAACAAAAAAGATTATAACTAAATGAAATTGCAAAACAATAAGAAAACAGGCTACCAACTTAAAGCGGGACA
>JAGLBQ010000209.1 GCA_023146675.1 Cocleimonas sp.
AGGGTATGAAAATTCATCAGCAAGTTGTGCTAACCAATCTAGGCGAATTTGAGTCAGATTAAAAGTCTGTTCAGGGTGAGTATGCATATACTGCTGGCGACTTTCAAATAACTGCTGTTCGCTGTAGCGGGCGGTTATTTTAGGATAATAGTTAGCAAGCCAGTGGTAGCATATTTGCTCTGCCCGCTGCAACACAGGGGTACACGCCCATAAGGTGTCATCTAAATCGAAAGTAATACATTTAATCGTCATACGGGGATAATATGGCAACACAGAGTAGAACGTTTAGTTTTTTATTAGGTATTTTGCTATTAGTCTTATTTTTGTTATCAATATCAGTGCAAGCTAAAACAATGGTGCTCATACACGGCTATATGGCAGATGGCATGTCGTGGCGCAGCACCAAGGTAACCGAAGGGTTAATGTTAGCAGGCTGGAAAGATGGTGGCAGATACAGTGTTAACCAACAGGGCATGTTAGCAGCAATCAATCCACAAGCAGGTTCTGATGCATTTTTCACTGTAGATCTGCCGTCAAAAGCGCCCATTGATGTGCAGGCACGAATATTAGGACGTTATTTAGATCATCTTTATGCCATTAGGAACGAGCCTTTTATTTTTGTTGGGCACTCCGCAGGGGGTATTGTGGCACGTTTCTATCTACTCATTCCTGCGCATGTTCCTGTCAGTGCTTTAATCACCATTAGCACGCCACATCTAGGAACTCCTGCCGCCAATATTGCTTTGTCAGCAGGTGATTCACCCATTGGTATTATGCTGGATATAATAGGGCAAGATGAGTTTAGAGATTCGCGAGGCTTATACACTGACTTAAAAGAAGCAGCGCCAAATACCTTTCTTTACTGGTTAAATCGACAAATCTATCCACGAATTCACTATGTCTCCATTGTCCGCACCAATAAAACCAAAACTAGACTGAATAAAGTTGACTTTATCGTCCCACTTGAAAGCCAGAATATGAATAATATTTGGTCTTTGCGTGGGCAGTCTTTAGTTTACCTAACCAAAGAAAGTCATTTTTTAAGTGCTAAAGATGGGGAGTTTTTAGTGGATGTTTTAAAGCAAATTAGTTCGAGGTGAGATATCGTTTGCTTACATTGAAATGACCCCTTGATATTTATAGACTGCGCGCGCCTTAACTTCATTCTTTGAAGTTCCTAAATAATAATAATGAATAACTAAAAATATGACCCAAGATCTACGCTTACAACAATTAACAGATTGGATAAAAGAAACATGGCCAGAAGCAACCCTAAGCGTTGCTTCTGCTGATGCCAGTTTTCGCCGTTATTTTCGCATTCATCATGATAATAAAACGATGATTGCAATGGATGCCCCTCCTGAAAAAGAGGACAGTAGCCCTTTTATTGATGTCACACAGCGCTTATTAAAAGCGGGTGTACATGCGCCAGAAATCCTTAAGCATTCATTAGAACAAGGCTTTATGGTGTTGTCTGATCTAGGATCAACGCCTTATCTTGATCGCTTGAAAAAAGAAACTGCTGATGATCTCTATGCGGATGCTATGACCGCATTAATAAAAATTCAGCAAGCTGAAACGCAGGGTTTGCCTGTTTATGATACTGACCTGTTACAACAAGAAATGCAGCTAATGTCTGACTGGTTTTTAGGGACGCATTTGCAGTTGGATTTAGATAAAAACCAGCAAAAAATCATTAGTCATACTTTTGTCGAGTTAACCAACGCAGTATTAGAGCAGCCGCAAGCATTTGTGCATCGAGATTATCATTCACGTAATTTGATGCTGACGGAAAACGACAACCCTGGCATCATTGATTATCAAGATGCCGTATTGGGCGCGATCACTTATGATTTAGTGTCGTTGCTGCGTGATTGCTATATTGCATGGCCTGATAATAAAGTGGAGCAATGGGCGCTTACATATCGCGATCAGGCGGTTGATGCAGGTGTATTTGATGCGGTTGATGATCAAACCTTTATGCGTTGGTTTGATTTAATGGGCTTGCAACGACATATTAAAGTACTGGGCATTTTTGCGCGTCTTTATCATCGTGATGGCAAGGAAAATTACCTTAATGATTTGCCACAAACGCTTAAATATGTGATGCAGGTTGGTAAGAAGCATCCAGAAACACAAGCATTAATTCAATTGTTTGAAGCGTTAGAGGTTTCAGAAAAAATATGAAAGCAATGATTTTGGCAGCAGGGCATGGCACACGTATGCGCCCATTGACTGACCACACGCCAAAGCCTTTATTAGAAGTTGCAGGTAAACCGCTGATTGTGTGGCATTTGGAGAAACTCAAACAGGCAGGTTTTAGTGATATTGTGATTAATATTGCATGGCTGGGGGAGCAAATACCCGCAGCATTAGGTGATGGCACAGCCTTTGGCGTGTCGATTCAATATTCTGATGAACAAAATGAAGGCGCATTGGAAACAGCTGGTGGCATTGTTAAAGCATTGGATTTATTGGGTGATCAACCCTTTCTAGTTATTAGTGGTGATACTTGGTGTGATTATGATTTATCAACATC
>JAGLBQ010000021.1 GCA_023146675.1 Cocleimonas sp.
CCGAGGTATCCACGGCATTCATTTGCTCTACAAGATCAAAAATTTCAGAAAGGCTATCTGAATATTGCTGTGCCTCCTCATCACTAATCGCAAGGCGAGCTAAAAGGGAGATTTTTTTCACTTCTTCGGTACTTAAAGACATAATAATTATTTTCTGTTAATACTTTTTAGAAGGATGCAATTTAGCATAACTTGCGTGTTATTGTCTTTTTTCATTTTACTTGATGATGAACAAGAGCGGAGGGCAGCTTAGGACTGGGGTGGTAGACTAAAGTGGTTGCAATTTAAGAATAATTAATAATATTCCTAACATATCACTTCTATTTTAAAAAATCTTTGAGCACGTTAAAAATGAAAATAATTATTGCAAAAAGTCTACTGTTTACTAGCTTGGGGATTGTGCTGAATTTTATCTTTAAATCAGCAGCAGCCAAGTTGATTGACAAACAAGAGCTAGGTCTGTTTTTTACCGCTATTGATGTGTTTTCTTTGACGCTCTTGCTCTTGGTTGGCTTTCGATCTTCGATGGTTGTTTGTTATGCCAAGACGAAAGATGATATTAATATTACTAATATTTTTCGTTATTTTTTATTTGGGATTGTTTTTACCTCATGGCTGATAGTCATTCCTTATTTAAAACATAAAATGGGGGTGAATATACATTATTGGTATTTGGTTTTCTTGATGCTATCAATGGGACTGGTTGCCTATCTTGGCAATCAAGTAGCGATGTATAGGCATTATAATATTATCAATAAAATCACATTAATAGAGCCATCATTGGTATTAGGCTGGTTTCTTATTGCCTATTATGGCGCAGGTGTGCGGGGTTATCATGCCTTATTTATTTCATCCATTATGGGGACGTTAGGCGTTGCTTCGTATATCTTTTTTGCGCGAAGAACGTTAAGTAAAGAACCTGTATTTAGACGCATTGAAATGACAGATGACATGCGCAAGTTTTTGAAGAATTCCATTATTTCCACGCTAGAGTTTGGATCAAGTATCATCATGATTTATTTAAGTATTATACTCATAATGCATTATTATACATTGGATGATTTAGCCAATTTTCAGGTTGTGGTTAAGACTATTTTTGTGTATATGATTTCGTTGTTTGTTTTCCCTATGTTTAGATTTATTTTGCCCGAACTTGCTAAGTTGATTAATAGCGGTAAACATCACGAAATAGCCAAACTTAAACAAGATGTGTATCGTTTTGCCATTGCTGTTTCTATTGTGTTTTTTCTGATCGCATGGCTATTTGCCGAATCCTTAATTACACAGGCATTTTCAGAAGAATATAAACAATCCTATACCATGTTGCTGCACCTCAGCCCATTTTTCATCTTTGTCATGCTGAATGCATATAATATTTCCTATATAAAAGCGTCGGGAAAATTTTGGTGGGCTTTCTTCTTGAGAGTTAGTGGAAGTTTTATTGTTTTGCTTTCATTTTATCTCCTTAAACAATTTTCCGACTCAATTATTATTGTCTCATTGAGCTTAATTTGGGGTTATGTTGGGATGTTTATCGTTTCATTTGTGCTGGAGCGTAGGCTTAGGAAAGCCATTGAATTAGCTCGTTAATTAATAATAAAAACAGTAGATTTACAATACCTTCACCCAATTTAGGAGGATTGGGGGAAGGTATTGTAAATTGTATGAATCACTTGAAACTTGAATCACTTAAGAAAGCTATTGAGACCAAACATAAAGCAAAGTTAAACATTATATGCAACATCTCTATAGCAAAATATTTAACATCCTACCTGTGTTTTTACACCATTCACCTTGTCATAACAGCGGTCAGATCCCGTACCGCCATTAAATCGATCATTACCTTGACTACCATAAAGTCGGTCACGACCACTCCCCCCCTTATGCAAGTCATTGCCATAGCCACCGTATAGCTTGTCATTTCCGCTATTACCACTGAGATAATCATGATGAGGCCCACCATGAAGCACATCATGACCTTGCTTTCCTATGAGTTTATCATTACCAGGACCGCCAAAGAGTGTGTCATTACCTGTTCCGCCATCTAGATAATCATTCCATGATCCGCCTTGGATCGTGTCATTGCCTTGATTTCCGAATAATCTATCTCTGCCTTCACTTCCATGTAAAAAATCATCTCCTGCATTGCCATAGATTTTATCATTTCCTGGATTACCGTAGATTTTATCACTACCTGTTCCACCGTAAAGGGTGTCATTGCCTGTTCCGCCTAGAATAGTGTCATGTCCGCTGTTACCGTAGATGGTATCAGCGCCAGAACTGCCACAAATGACATCATTACCACCTCTACCATTAACACGATCATTACCCGCACCTGCCCAGATAACATCTCTATGTTTGCTACCATTGATATGATCATTGGAGCTAGAACCCCAAATGGTGATGCGTTGTCCATTACAGTAAGCAGGCGCTCCCGATGGGCGATGATTTGATTGTGCCGCGAGTACGCTTTGTAGACCAATAATTCCGCTAAGGGCGATGAGTGAAACGGTTATTTTTATTACGATTTTCATAAGTTAATCCATTTAATTTTTATAGTTACTGGGAAAATGCTCCGAGGTAAAGTAAATAGATCAGTTTCAGGTATTAATCAAGTCATTGAGTTAAATTCAAGCTGTTGATATTTATACAATAACAGATAAATAATTCACGTATTAGTTTATCTTGAATGGCTTATGTGGCTAAATTTCTGTAAGTAAACGTCTTGTCATACTTCCTGCTTGTGATGCATAGCTACTGCCAAATAAATTATAATGATTTAAGACATGATAAAGGTTATAGAGTGTTTTGCGGGTGGTATAGCCCTCATCCAATGCGAAATGCTGATTATAGGCAGCGTAAAAGTTTGTACTAAAGCCGCCAAATAGCTCTGTCATGGCAAGATCAGTTTCACGATCACCATAATAGACAGCAGGATCAAAAATCACAGGATTACCACTGGAATCATGTGCCTGATTCCCTCCCCATAAATCACCATGTAGTAGTGATGGGGCAGGGGTATAGGGTTTAAAAAATAGTTCTAATTTGTCACAGAGCATTAGTCCATTGTCATAATCCCTTTTTGAATAGCCTTTTTTTAGTGCCAACTCAAGTTGTGGTATTAGTCGCTGCTGCTTCCAAAACTTAATCCATGAAGCACTTTGCAGGTTGCTTTGTGGTGTTGAACCGATGGTATTGTCCCTATGCCAACCATGTATTGCTCCCTGATATTGATGCATTAATGCCAGCTTTTCCCCTGTTAGCGCACTGCCACTTCCATTTACTAATGAAATATATTCGATAACCAAATAAGCATTTTGCTGGGTCTCACCATAACAAATGACCTCTGGACAACGAATGGTGCCTGTATTGTGAATTTCATTCAACCCATTCGCTTCAGCAATAAACATATCCAGTAAATGTGGGCTATTTTCTTTTATTAACCATTCATTGCCCTTGTCGTCACTGACTTTTGATACTTGATTAATACAGCCCCCACCAATGGATTCAAGTTGTTTAAATTGCACTGTTGTCTTTAATGTATCACCTATATTTTTAGCTATATTGAGGAATTTATTTGAATTTAATGATTCCTTGCCATTCATCTTTTTATCCTTCGAGTGATTTTTGATTATGCTTTAATGGAATGGATACATCCCAATTATCTAAATATTGCCTAAGAGTCACCAGTAATGAATAATAACAAAAAGCATAATGGCTTCACCTTGATAGAAGCGATGGTAACTATCGCCGTAGCGGGTATTTTATTAAGTATCGCTATTCCCTCCTTCTCAAAAATGATAGAAAGAAACCGTGTATCCTCTGCAACCAATGAATTTATGTCTGCAATGATGCTAACACGCAGTGAGGCGGTAACACGCACCATCCCTATTAGCCTCTGTACGAGTGATACGGGGACATCGTGTGTTAATACGCTAAAGAATTACGCGAAAGGCTGGATTGTATTCTCTGACTGTGATGGTGATGGTGTGATTGACGCTACGGTCACTACCTGCGATTTTGATGGAGATGGAGCCAACGATACCGATAGAATCATTAATGTACATAATGGTTTTAAGCAACTGCTTATTTTAGGGACAGGTACAGCAATCGATAAATTTACATATGGTGTTTCAGGTCGTCCAGCGGATGCAATCAATAGCTTTAGTGTAGGTCGAGATTCTTCACATCTTAAGAAAAAGGTATCCGTTGCGCTTACAGGTAGACTTAAGCATGAAAAATTATAAATAGAGTGACAATCCTTGCTTACCGTGATCAAGACGAATTACTATAGAAACTCCTTCGCATAAAGTAGCAATAAAAATGCCAGTAGAGTTAATTTTATTTCCTGCCAATAGCGTCCTATATCCTGGCGGGGCAACAACGGTACAGATCATAGAGCCTCGCGACCTTTCAATGGTTAGTGACTGTACCCGCAATGAAAAACCATTTATTGCTTTATCACATAGTGACAATACTAAAAATAAAGACAGCCGCTCTTTTAATGAGATTGGAACACTTGCTTATATCGTTGATTTTAATATGCCGAGTGCTGGGGTATTAGAAATTATCTGTCGTGGTCGAGAGATGGCTAGACTTATTCGTTATAGAGCACGCCCTGATGGTTTGATAATCGCACAAGTAGAACCGCTTCCTTTGCTAGAAATATTTCGCTTGCCTAGAAAATATGAAGTGCTTAAAGACGTGCTAAGAAGCTATATAGAGCGTGAAGGGATGGGGCGTTATAAAGAGGAGCTTGAGGAGGATTGGGATAATCCTGATTGGCTAGGGTGTCGTTTAAGTGAAATATTGCCGATTGACCGACAGCAACATTATGCGTTATTGATTATGAAGCCGCTTGAGCGTCTTTTCCATATCAAAAAACTGTTAAAAAAATAAAAAAGCTAGCAATAGAGAGCGTAAAATCACACTCTCCATATGCGTCGCCTAAAAAGCCCTATTGGTGTCCCCAATATAAAACTTATCAAATCCATAGCCCTATGGATTTAAAGCTCGACCACAGTTGTAAATATGTTTCATGTATCGAGCTAATAAGTAAAACTTATCACAAGAGGTGTGCTAACTTCAAGCATATTTTAATTATTTATAGGATATTAGTTAAATCTATTAGTATTTATTGCGTGTTATAGGTTGTTATTTTTATTTGTATATTAATAAACTCTTATTTAGTAATGGCTTATATTGCAGTGCGATTATTAGACTATCTGATATGATTTTTTACACTCAATGGGTTGAAATACACACTATAACCATTATTTTAGCAGGGGTAATTGGTTTTTTAGTAACTCCTCTTGCAAGATTACATGATAATATCCGCCTTCAATTTTTTCTTAAATTAAAAATAATTTTATGAACACAATATCACAGCGCATAGCTAACGAATTAAATATTAAAGAACAACAAGTTATAGCAAGCATCCAATTGCTAGACGAAGGTGCAACAGTGCCTTTTATTTCACGTTATCGCAAAGAAGTAACGGGTGGTTTAGATGATATTCAGCTCAGAGCCCTGCATGAGCGACTGGAGTATATGCGTGAGCTAGATGTGCGCCGTGCTGCGATTATTAAAAATATTGACGAGCAAGGAAAGCTAAGCAAAGTACTGACACAAGCACTGAATGAAGCAGATACGAAAACACGCCTTGAAGATTTATACCGCCCTTATAAACAAAAGCGACGCACTAAGGGACAAATTGCCATTGAAGCGGGTATTGAACCATTAGCGGATGCCTTGCTGGGTAATCATGATCTGGAGCCTGAAAAACAGGCGCAGCAATATATTAATACAGACGAAGCTTTTAAAGATGCCTTTACTGATACAAAGGGTGTATTGGATGGCGCGAAATTTATCCTTATGGAACGCTTTGCTGATGATGCTGACTTAGCTGAAAAGTTACGTGATTATATGAATCACAATGCAAAATTGCAGTCTCAAGTAGTGAAAGATAAAGAAACAGAAGGCGCAAAATTTCGTGATTATTTCGATAATAAAGATCTGCTAAGTAAAGTACCCTCGCATCGTGCATTGGCTATGTTTCGTGGGCGTAATGAAGGCTTTTTACAATTAAAGCTAGATGTAGAGCATGATACTGACACACTACACCCTTGTGAAACTATTATTGTTCAGCATCTTGATTTAGCCAATAAAGGACAGGCTGCCGATGCGTGGTTGGCCGATGTTGTGCGTTGGACATGGCGGATTAAGCTGCATTTGCGCTTAGAAACGGAGTTGCTGACTCACCTTCGTCAACAAGCAGAAGTTGAAGCCATTGATGTTTTTGGCAAAAATATTAAAGACCTATTACTGGCAGCTCCTGCGGGACAGCGTGCTTCTATCGGGCTTGATCCTGGTTTGCGCACAGGCGTAAAAATTGCAGTGATTAGCAGTACAGGGCAGTATTTAGACTCCACTGCCATTTA
>JAGLBQ010000210.1 GCA_023146675.1 Cocleimonas sp.
CATCATCCAGAAGGTGATTTTGCTTGTATTGATGGACGATTAAATCAGCATGATAATCCTAAATATACCTTTAGTGGCATTGGCTATTATCAGCCTGAGTTATTTATCCCCATGCGTGAGAAAATCAGGCAGGAGAATATTCCTAAGCAACAGCCAATCGGTAAATTATTGCGAACAATAATGGACAATGGTTTGGTATCAGGGGAATATTTTACAGGAGAGTGGCGTGATATAGGAACGCCTGAACGTTTGTTGGAACTTGATAGGGATTTAAAAAATCTCCCGTAAAAAATAAAGGCACGCTAAGAAAATAGCTTATCTTCTTGCGTGCTTTGCATCTTTACGAGAGGTATTTAATCAACCAAAATATTTTTCTTGTATATGCGCTAATAACCCATCAGATGCCGCTTCTACCATTTTAAAGACATTTTCAAAGCCATTGCCTCCGCCATAATAGGGATCAGGCACATCATCATTATCCCAGTCAGGCGCAAATTGCATAAATCGATAGACTTTATGCTGCAAATCATTTGCGGCTAAGCGCTTTAAATCAGCATAATTTGAGCTATCCATTGCAATAATATAATCGAAATGCTCAAAATCTTCTTTTTTCACTTTCTGCGCGCGTTGATGGGATATATCAACGCCATTTTCCAGTGCGGTTGCCTGCGAGCGTGGATCAGGTGATTCACCTACATGATAAGCATGCGTGCCCGCAGAGTCGGTCAATATCTGCTGGCTTAATCCTTTAGAGTCAACTCGTTGCTCAAAGACACCATGTGCAGTGGGTGAGCGGCAGATATTGCCCATGCAAACGAATAATACGTTGATACTCTTCATTTTTAATCCTCAGTTTTAGCTGTTTCTGAAGGATTATCAGAATCTTTTTTGGTATCCGTCTTCACTTGCTTTACTGGCTTAGCATCGTCAGAATCTTTTATAGTCTCTGCTTTGCTTTCTTTCGCTGGTTTGCTGGCTTTTTCTGCCTCCTTCTTTGTTTCAGTATTAGACTCTTTCGCTGCTGGCTTGGGAGTCTTGACAGAGTCTTTTTTTACAGCAGGTTTAATCTCTTTAACAGGCGCAGGCTTAGCAGCTTTTTCCACATCGTTGTTCTCTGTGGTGCTAATCACTTTTGCTGGTTTGGTCTCTTTTGTCGAATCCTTTTTTGCAACCGTTTGAGCTTTCTTGGCTGGTTTAGATGCCTTTTCAGATTCTTTTTTAGCGACTGTCTTAGCCTTGGTGGTTCTTTTCCTTGTGACAGGCTTACTTTTTTTAGACGATGTATCGGGTGCTTTTTTTACTGTTCTTGTTGCATTTTCGCCCTCTTCAGGATCTTTCACGGCCGCTTTTTCTGTTGGTTTTTCGTTAACTTTCGTGTCCATTTCCTTTTTAGGTGTGTGAGTCTTTGATACTGTTTTCGTTGCTACTTTTTTCTTTGTTGTAACAGGCTTTTTGCGAGCAGGTTTTGTTTGTTTCTCTACTTTTGGCGTTTTATTACTACTAGTGTCCGCAGATACTTCTTTGCTTGTCTCCGTTGTTTCGTTTTTAGCCTCTGTTTTGTTAGGTGTTGATTTATCCTCTGCACTATCTGTAGTAGATGTTGAAGCTTTTGTACTGCTATTTGCTTTGCTCTTTACGGCAGAAGAACGTTTTGTCGTCGTTTTTCTAGTCGTTGTTGTTGCTTTTTTTACAGGTACGGATTTCTTTTTACTTGGCGTAGTCTTAGCTTTTTCAGTAGGCTTATTTTCAGTATTAGCACTAACCGTTGTTTCTTTTTTACTCTCTTTGCTATCAGTGGGCTTTACTGCTGTCGTCTTGCTATTTGTTGTTTTTCTCCGTGTTGTGGTCGTCGTTGGTTTACTAGTGGCTTTTGGCTTATCATCTGTCGTGGGTTTACTAGCCGACTCCTTAGTCTCGGAAACGGTTGTCGTGGATGGCTTTTTAGCAGACGTTTTATTCGCAGTGTTCGTTTTTTCTGATTTGGCAGTCGGTATTGTTACCTTGGTATCAACACTTTTCTTGCTAGTCGCCTTTTTTCTCCGTGTAGTGGTTGTTTTAGCAGGCTTTTTTGCTACTTCTTTGGCAGGTGTGGTTTCACTTTTAGTTGATACGGCTGCATCTGAGGGTTTATCAACAGGGTCAGCTGTCTGTTTTTTTACTGATGAGGCTTCGATACCTGCGCCACTATTGCTGGCAGTTTGCTTTTTTTGTGTTGTTGTTTTTGGGTTTGTAGATTTAGCATTAGACTCCTTTACATCAGGCTTATCGGTCTCAATTTTCTTTTCAGCACTTTTCTTGGTATCAGGCTTTTTATCAGCAGGTACTTCTTGCTTTGCACTCACCTTTGTTTCAGATTTATCCGTTGCCTTACGGGCTGTGCTCGGTTTTTTTGTTCCCTTGCTTTTATCATTCTGATCAGATTTTTTAGCTTGTGTTTCGCTTGGTTTAGCGCTGACCTCTTGCGTATCCACTGCTGTAAAGGCTGCTTTTTTCTTAGTGGTTGTTTTCTCGCTTGATTTTTTAGGCTTGGAAGCGGATGGAATAAAGATTTCTAATGGTGCTTGATCATCATACTCAGGTGTTTGTATAAACTCTTTCTTATTTGTATTTATTGGCTTATTTGTTGATTTATCTTTTGCGCTAGGAATATGAATCGCTGGCATGTTTACGCGTGGTTTTTGATGCGTATGTTTACTCTCTTGAGTGACTGATTGTGGTGTTTTTTCATTAGCTTTAGTTTGATTCTGCTTGGCATTATTATTTGCCTGCTTATCATTGTATTGCTTATGAGCTGTTTGCTTGCCCGAGTGCTTATTCTTCTGTGTATTGACAGGCTGCTTGTTATTCTGCTGCCTATTTTTAGTGTGAGCAGTCTGATTGCCTTGCTGTTTATTCTGTTGTTGATTTTGCTGCTGTTTATTAGCCGTCTTAGTATTACTGTTCTGCTGGTGTGACTGCTGATTATTTTGTTGGCGCTGATTGCCTTTCTGCTGATTGTTATTTTGGCGGTTGTTATTGCGACGTTGATTATTATTTCTTCGAGTATTCTGTTTGTTGCGAGGGTTATTATTAGCCTGTCTATTTTGTTGCTTATTTGATGCTGGTTTTTCCTCTTTTACATCCTTTTTTGGCTCCTCAGTCACTGTCTTGCTGCCAAATAATCCACCAAAAATACGTTGGATTAATCCAGGGGGTGATTTCTCTGCTTGAGGAGTAGGGGAAGGTGTGGCGGGCGTAACATTGCTAACAGCCGCTTGTATAGGCTCTTGATTGCCTTCAACCTGCTTAACGCTATCTAACTGCTCAGGAGGTTTAACAATTTGCTTATAACTGCGTGTATCTCCATTCTCAGCATCTTCCTCTTTAATGCGTTGAATTTCATAATGAGGTGTTTCTAAGTGATGATTGGGTAATACAGTCAGTTTAATTTCATGATGCGCTTGAATGTTAGCCAATGCCTTGCGCTTCTCATTTAATAAGAAGGATGCAACATGCACAGGTGTTTGTGCGATTACCTCATGTGTTCCATCTTTCATTGCCTCCTCTTCAATCAAGCGCATAATGGAAAGTGCCAAGGATTCAACGCCACGAATCGTACCCTGACCGCTACAGCGTGGGCAAACCAGTTGGCTCGATTCGCCAAGAGAAGGGCGTAGGCGCTGGCGTGACATTTCAAGCAGACCAAAGCGAGAAATTCGTCCTACTTGAACACGTGCGCGATCCACTTTTAATGCAGACCGTAAACGATGCTCAACTTCACGTTGATTGCGGTTTGGTAGCATATCAATAAAATCAATCACGACTAGTCCCCCTAAATCACGTAGACGCAATTGTCTTGCAACTTCATCTGCGGCTTCAAGGTTTGTATTCAATGCGGTTTCTTCAATGCCTGCACCTTTAGTGGCGCGTGCAGAGTTAACATCAATAGAAATCAAGGCTTCAGTATGGTCAATAACAATTGCCCCACCAGAGGGAAGTGTTACTTCACGGTGAAAAGCAGACTCAATTTGATGTTCAACTTGATAGCGGCTAAATAGAGGAACAGGGTCAGTATAATGCTTTAATTTACGCAGGTTATGCGGCATAACTGCTTGAATAAAATCATGAGCTTGATTGTATACTTGCTCATTATCAATCAATATTTCACCAATATCCTTGCGGAAGTAATCACGCAAGGTACGGATAATAACATTGCTTTCCTGATATAAAAGGACAGGGGGTTTATGTTGCGTATTGGCAGTGGTAATGGCTTCCCAGAGGGTTAGCAAATATTCTAAATCCCACGTTAGTTCTTCTAACTCTCGTCCAACACCCGCAGTGCGTACAATTGCTCCCATGCCTTCTGGGATATTCAGTTGCTGTAAAATTTTACGAATTTTGTGACGATCTTCACCATTAATGCGTCGGGAGACACCGCCAGCACGTGGATTATTCGGCATTAAAACCAGATAACGACCTGCGAGGCTAATTTGTGTTGTTAGCGCAGCACCTTTATTGCCACGCTCTTCTTTATCAACCTGAATAAGAACTTCTAAGCCTTCCTTGATAACCTCTTTAATGGAAGGACGCCCAGAAATATTCTTCCCTTTTGTGTCCCAGTATTCGCGGACAATCTCTTTAAAGGGTAAAAAACCATGGCGATTAGCGCCATAGTTAACAAATGCTGCTTCAAGACTTGGCTCAACACGGGTAATGGTGCCTTTATAAATATTAGATTTTTTCTGTGCTCGGAAGGGATGCTCTATATCAAGGTCATAAAGGTATTGTCCATCGACCATTGCAACACGGATTTCTTCTGGCTGGGTTGCATTTATTGCTATTCTTTTCATTTGGTTAACGTTTCCTGTTAAGTAACAGCCGAGGAAGTTTCTTCCTGTACGTTCGCCAGTAATCAGTATGCTAATAGAGTCATAATGCGTGCCTCTTCTTAATCATCAATAAATTGAAGACTAAGAAGAGGCTTTATTGCGTAATATATTTGAGTCAATAAGATAAAAAACAGCACTCTAATAGGAGAGGTAGCTGAAATAATGGTGTTGTAGTATTTCCTTTTAATAACCTTATTTAATACTGGGGACTTGTTAAAAGTGTTTATTGAAAGGTTTGTTTAAAATGGAACGGGTTTATTATCTCGATAATTACCACTTAGACTCATTTAAGTGTTCATACTTTATAGGTACGAACGCTTGCAGGTCTAAGTATCAAAGCAAATTAAGCAAAATTTCTAATCATACTCAGTGATGCGTAAAAGAACAGGCTAACTATTGTTTGTTATTGTTCTTCAAAACATTTGAGGATTAGATTGTGTATCGTTTATTAAATTCTATTTGTTTACTGAATACTGCCAAAGAGGCTGTAGTTGCTTGTGGTGTATGCTCTACAAAACAAGCCATTAGTATTCTATGAAAATAGTGATAAAATAAACCAAACTATTGGATAGTTTAATCACCATTTTCGCATTTCCGTCTGTTTGTCATTTCGACCAGTACGGGGTTTGAAAAATTTTGAGAGGTTGAATGGATATATTCCAAATTCTCAGTGAATTGATTACGCCTTAGCAATCAATTCGAGTTAGTTATTTCTACGCTTATCATCCTGAAATTTACCTCTAGGTAATTAACAAGCAGTAAAGCGACGCGCCAATATATCAATAAGCTTGATTGTTATCAATAAATATTAGGAATAGGCTGTAAAATTAATTGGTTTTGTTAAGGTTTGTGTACTAATAGCCTTAGTAAATCAGCGCTTAGGAGGGTGCGCATGAAACAATCTTCCGATTTCTAGTTTGCACCAAATAACATTGATATTACCATTGTTTGGTGGCGCACAGCGATTAGTGGGGGAGACGTTTGATAGGGGTTTGTCCTGTTATCATATCAGGTAGTGAGACAATGCCAACGGCAAATAGAGATTTTAAGGATCTCCTGAGTCATTTTATAATCCTCAGTGGTAAGCAACTTATGATAGTATCTCTTTTTTTAGATAATGATAACTACGCTAGGAGTTAAAATGAAAAAATATCCGCTAATATTGCTCATTTCCTTTTTTGCACTTGCTGCCTGTCAGGAAGAAGCCACCGTTGATAAGTCACCAAAAGTAGCTGCTACAACTACTGAGGCTAATAGTGCTCCAAAAGTTGAGAAGACAG
>JAGLBQ010000211.1 GCA_023146675.1 Cocleimonas sp.
TATAAGCGTTTACATACCATGGTGGGTATGTGTGATGCGCAATTAGGAACAGAGCTATTTCCTGAAGAATTGCAGAGTATAACGGATCATTTAAATGACTCGTTCTATAAGTTTAAGAAATAAATAATAAAAGGTGTTTTATACATCCCTATATTGGCATCTTCATATGTCAGTTGACAATTTTGTAGCCAGTATGCGCCTAAGCGTAATACGGGCTACGAGAAGGTGTGAAGAACTATCTTTCTCCGAACACTCCACAATCGCCCTGTGCTAGTCAAGCGATGTGTTTTAAAGTGCTTCCAGATCAATTACAACCGCTTCTAACCTCTGTTTAGCATCCGCAGCGACAGTATTCATAGTGTCATTATTTGCAATACCTAAGACAACCACAGGGTCCATAAAGTCAAAGACTGTTTTGCCATCAGCTTCTCTTGCCACAATGGTGCAAGGTAATAAAGCACCTGCTTGTGGTACTTGATCAATCATGCTTTTTGCCATTTTAGGATTACATGCACCTAAAATACGGTAAGCTGACATATCCTCATCAAGTTTGTTTTTTACGATTGCAGCAACATTAACATCGCTGACGATACCTAAGTGATGACTCATTAAAGTCGTTTTTAATGTTTCAATTGCAGTATCAATAGGCTGATCTATTTGGGTTGAAAAACAGTAATCTGTCATTTGGAAATTCCTAATTAATAAAACAGTGATTATATAATATAAAAAAAGGACTACGATGATTAATCGCAATCCTTTTTTTTGACTAGATCTTTCTTAACCTCTTTTAAGATTTAAGATCTACTTTTCTTTCTCTTTTTCCATTTTCTTTTCTTGGATTTAGCTTTTATGCGTCTAGGTTTAAACTTTCCATAAGCGTTCATTACCATTCTGGAGTAACGACGAACGGCTTCAAATTTAGGTCCGCGAGTTTTGCTAACAGCTCCACGTCCACCATTATAACCAGCAGCAGCGTAGGCTTTATTTCCATTGAACTGACGTAGTAAATAACTTAAGTAACGTGCACCTCCATGAATGTTCTCCCATGAACTAAAGCGGTTTTTAACACCAAAACGTTTTGCAGTTGCAGGCATTAATTGCATTAATCCTTTTTCGCCAGATGTACCTCTCAAGCCTGGTCTAAAACAGGTTTCTACAGTGATGACAGCTTTGATAAAATTCTGATTTACGCCGTGTTGTTTTGCTGCGTGACTAATAGTCTTTTGGTATCGTCTTGCCTTTCGACGTAGCGTTGAAGAACTTAGTTGATCACAAGTACGAACACGTCTACCACGTTTACTTTTTTTGCGACTCTTTTTGTAGCGTTTTTTACTTTTTTTAGAACGTATAGATTTTTTATAACTAGTTTTATAAAGGCGTTTACCCTTACGACTCTTACGATTGCGTTTACTTTTTCCTTTGCGCTTGCGATAGCGTTTGGATTTTTTATAACGCGCTTTGTAGCGTTTACCCTTTCTTCCTTTTCTGCTTTTGCGTGATTTTTTGTATCGTCTACTTTTTCGTGATTTTATATACCGTTTCTTTTTAACCTTATCCTGAACTGATTGCGATTTTGCTTCTACCGAATTGATAGTTGATACATTGACCGCAAAAACAGAGGCTAATAGAATTAAAAATGCACTAATAAAAGAGATTAATCTTGCTGAAAATTTATGTGATTTTTGATGAAGGTGTTTGTGGACTTCCTCGCCGCTTCCTTGCTGTACTAGGCTGGAATCCAAGTTGATATTATCCATAATTTGCATACTAGAATTGAATGAGCGGCGTATAAGGCAGGATGAAGAGTGTAAATTCCACTTAAATAATATAATCACCTTTATCAGTTTTTTTTATTAGGTTTATTTTAATAAAATTGATTATCCTAATAATCAGCATAATTAATTACTTATATAGATCTCTTATGGATAAATCTTTGTCAAGAACGATGTTGTAATATTTGTTTTATATTTTCTATGAGGACATAAAAAATGTTTTTATAGCCATTTTCTGTTTAAATAACGAGCATTTCGATTAGATTTGATTATTTGGCTATTTGTTTTGTTTATGATTATGGCTTAAAAAGGTAAGTTCTTTGTTATTCCAATTTGACCTAATAAATCACGAAAATATTGCTTTACTTCGCTTAATCGTTGTTGTGTTTTAGCTTCAAAACGAAAGGTCAAGGTAGGCGTTGTATTTGATGAACGCACTAGCCCCCAGCAATCATCATAATCAATCCGCATTCCATCAATAAGTGTCTTTTTTGCTGATGGAAAATGAGCTAATTGAATAATTACCGCTAATGTTTGCCGTGCTTTTGTAGCGTTGGAAAAATACAATAAATACTCAGGTGTGGAGTAGCTATCGGGAATTTCTGCAAAAACCTGCGTGGGTGATTGAGTGAATTCAGAGAGTAACTCAAGTAGTCGTGCCGCATTGTAGAGTGCATCGTCAAAGCAAGACCAGCGATCTTGCAGGATAATATGACCGCTAAACTCACCGCCCATAATGGCATTAATCTCCTTCATATGTGACTTGAGTGTAGAGTGTCCACTGACACACATTGAGGGAATGCCACCTGCTTTTATAATTGCTTGTGGTAATAGATAGCTGCATTTTACATCAAACGCAACTTTTGCATGAGGGTGGTGTTTGAGAATACTATTTGCCAATAAAATCATGATTCTATCAGGCCACAGTACTTTTCCATTCGTATCCACTGCAATCATGCGGTCAGCATCGCCATCAAAAGCAATACCAATATCGAGTTGCTGCTCGCTCACTAATTGTTGCAAGGAGTGGAGGTTTGCAGGCTTGGTTGGGTCGGGAGAGTGGTTGGGGAATGTACCATCCAGATCGCAATAGAGTGGATAGACGTCGCAACCAATTTGTGTAAATAAGGATTCAGCAAGAAGAGAAGAAACCCCGTTACAACAGTCTATAGCGATGCGTAAAGGGCGTTGTAATGTTACATCATTAACAATTGCTTGTTGATAATCAGAAAGAATAGGTTGTTTAATCAGTGCTTGCTGGGATTTAGGTCGGAGAGTAAAACTTCTTGAATTAACAACGTGATAAAGTTGTTGAATTTGTTCACTACTAAGGGGCTTATTATCAAAGACCATTTTAATGCCATTATGATTGGCAGGATTATGGCTAGCGGTGATCATTAAGCCATTGGGTATGTGTAAATGCGATAATGCAAAGTAAAGGGCAGGGGTCGGGATAATACCAAGGTCTGTTATTTGGCAGCCTGTTTCTATCAAACCTTTGCGTAACTGTACCGCAATTTCTGGACTACTAAGGCGTGCATCTCGACCCAGTAGAACCATTGGTGATAAATAACTGCCATTTTCCATTGGTGTATTCGCAAGCAGTTGCGAACCTATTCCAAGACCAATGCTATATGCATCTAGAGGAGTGAAATCTTTCCCTACCTCTCCACGAATATCATATGCCTTGAAAATATCTTTTGGTATCTTCCCCATAATCAAGATTTATAACATAATGGGAATGGCTTAGGTAGATTATTCTTTGCCCGAGTG
>JAGLBQ010000212.1 GCA_023146675.1 Cocleimonas sp.
TGGGTATGGGTATGGGTATGGGTCATATTATGGTGAAAAATAGAAAATACTATTGTCCTTTCTGTAGTGGCTGGCAATACTCTTAAGCAGGTAAGGTCGACACGGGATAATCGTGGAAATAAGTCGAAGATGTAAAAAGTCGAGTTGATCTCGGCTTTTAATAAAATATTGATTTGAAATTTAGTTAAAAAATTTCGCTATCCTTCAAAGTGTAACCTAGGAAATGAAGGATAGCGATTTGTTTGACAATTATGAAAAACACTCTGTAACAATCCTTTGTCATAGCTGTTTGTCTCTGCACCTTATATTTAGTTTGATATGACTGGTTTGCACTCTATTTCTACAAAGTTGCAAGATTACCTTTATCTTCTAGCCAAGTTTTGCGATCTTGAGCGCGCTTGCGTGATAGCAACATACTCATCATGCGGTCAGTCTTTTCAGGATCATTCAGGGTTAGTTGCACCAAGCGACGTGTATCAGGATTCATTGTCGTCTCACGTAATTGTAATGGATTCATTTCACCCAACCCTTTAAAGCGCGTAACTGTTATCTTGCCTTTTAGCTTTTCTTTTTCAATACGATCCAAAATAGCCTGACGTTCAGATTCATCCAGTGCGTATTCGATTTTTTTACCAATATCAACGCGATATAAAGGTGGCATGGCAATGTAAACATGCCCAGCAACAACTAAGGCATTAAAATGTTTAACAAATAAGGCGCAAAGTAGAGTGGCAATATGTGCACCATCAGAGTCCGCATCGGCAAGAATACAAACCTTGCCATAGCGCAAGCTGCTTAAATCATCAGATGCTGGCTCTATGCCTAATGCAACTGAAATATCATGTATTTCTTGAGAGGCAAGTACTTGATCTGAGTGTACTTCCCATGTGTTTAGGATTTTCCCACGTAAGGGCATAATGGCTTGAAATTCACGACTACGTGCTTGCTTTGCAGA
The DNA here is from genome assembly GCA_023146675.1 of Cocleimonas sp. Classification (GTDB taxonomy): domain Bacteria; phylum Pseudomonadota; class Gammaproteobacteria; order Thiotrichales; family Thiotrichaceae; genus JAGLBW01. The sequence continues at coordinate 956 of JAGLBQ010000212.1, forward strand.
GCCTCCTGCCGAATCTCCTTCTACTAAAAATAATTCAGTTTGTGCCAAGTCTTGTGAGGAGCAGTCTGATAATTTTCCAGGTAATGCTGGACCGCTCGATATTTTTTTGCGTATGACTTTTTTACTGGCGCGCTGGCGTTTCTGTGCGTTATTAATTACATGCTCTGCAATTAAGTCACCTGTTTCTGCATGATGGTTTAAATACAAGCTAAAGGCATCTTTAACAGCATTAGTGACCAGTTTTGCTGCAGTTCGAGAGGATAAACGCTCTTTCGTTTGACCTGCAAATTGTGGATCTTGCATTTTAATGGATAATACAAAAGCCAGTTTATCCCAGACGTCATCAGGGGTTAATTTAAGACCCCGAGGTAGTAAATTTCTAAATTCGCAAAACTCACGTAATGCATCGGTAATCCCTGTGCGCAGACCATTAACATGCGTACCACCTTGAGTTGTAGGAATCAGGTTCACATAGCTTTCTTGTATTAAATCACCCCCTTCAGGAAGCCATAAAAAAGCCCAGTCAACCATTTCACCTTCATTGTTAAAGCTACCCAAAAAAGCAGTCTCAGGCAAAAGCTCAAACTCTTTAACGCTATCCATCAGGTAATCATTAAGACCATCTTCGTAATACCATTCAGTGGTTTCGTTGTTAGCCTCTTCACTAAAGGTGATATGCAAACCAGGGCATAAAACCGCCTTAGCACGTAGATTATGCTTTAAGCGTGGCACAGAAAATCGCACCGAATCAAAATAGTGTGCATTTGGCCAAAAATGCAGACTAGTCCCTGTGTTTTTCTTACCCACTTTGCCAATGACTTCAAGATCGCTGGATTTATTACCGTTCTCAAAAACCATTTTATATTCTTGACCATCACGCTTAATGCGCACCTCAAGAATCAATGACAGTGCATTCACCACTGAAATACCAACACCATGCAAACCACCTGAGAATTGGTAGTTTTTATCAGAAAACTTACCACCCGCATGTAAGGTCGACATAATAACCTCGACGCCAGGAATCTGTTTTTCAGGGTGAATATCAACGGGCATACCCCGTCCATTATC
>JAGLBQ010000213.1 GCA_023146675.1 Cocleimonas sp.
CGTGTGGTATCGGTATACATCCCAGGGCGTTTGCGTACGGGATCAAGTCCAGAAAGGACTTCAATGGCTGCTGCATTATATTCGTTTGTCATAAAGTGGATTTATTAGTTGAGGTGCTAGATACTTTAAGCTTTGTCGGAAGGTAATTCAATCACTTATCTTGGCTTGATAACAACCAGTTAAGGAGTTAATAGTACAGATCATTTGAGTATGGGCTAGGACTGTAATGCTTATTCATTTGCTTAAAAGCTCCTGATTTCTCCAAAAAGTATAGACCTGCACCCAGTACAATAACGAATGCAACTGCTGCAAATGCGATTTTCACAAAACTATAGGGGCGTTCGCCATGAATTTTTCCATTGCGCCCATTTATCACGTAGCGATAGGTTTTACTACGGTACCTGAATGCTGCTGACCAAATTGGGAGAAGCAGGTGTTTAAAGGTAGTGCGATAATGTTGTGTATCAACATGTGAAACTCGCTGTTGGTCTCCACCTATATCGCGCCGTACCGCATTATCAATTTGGCGGTTCATAATGTTTTTAGCCTGCATAAAGCCTTTATCAACGGTTACTTGATAGAGTTCACTATGAAAGCCACTAAGATACGCTTCAGAATAAGGCACAAGATTATGTAGATCCCATGGCTCTAGATGATCAATAATGGTACGTGGCAGTGTTTTGCTTGCGCCAATAAGAATATCATCAAAATGTAATGAAATATGTCCAGAAACGGGACGCCAGCGTACGCGGGGAATAGAACGCACTTGACGTACTCTGCGACCGTCTATAACTGCATAGTAAACTTGGCGCTCATAATAAACAGTCCCCCGCTGTCCGCGATAGTTGTTTTGGGTTTCGCTGTCATAAGTCCAGTAGGGTAAATAAACGCCTGTTAGTTTTTCATCTCGTCTCGATATTTTTTTTAGTTTGGAAGGTGCAAACCAAAGACTTCCAACCCATTGATCAAAAGCAGCAATTGCTTGTTCATCTGTTATTTTAAAGGGTAGCAATGACTCTGGCTGGATAAAACGAGCATGATCAGTACTGGTCACGACGGGTGTGCCGCAAAATGGGCAATCCGCTGAAAACTCTTCTTCTAGTGAAAACTCTGCGGCACAGGATGGGCATTGAATAATGCTGATAGTTGCATGATCACCCCCATGTTTTAGGCGTTCTAACTCATGTAATGCAGTATTGAAATCGTATTCTTTGATTTCCTGATAACTAACGGGAATACTGTTTTGAAAACCGCAATAGTTACAGACAAGCTGCTCTTCATCAGGCGAATAAATAAGATCTGCACCGCATTGTTCACAAGGAAAATGTGTCTGCGAGAGTTTGCCTGTTTCGGTGGAGCGGTGAGAGTGTGAGTGTGTTTTTTTTATTGATGCCACTACAGTGTGTATCTCAGGTTATTTGTTGACCCTGTCTAGAGTAATAAAAGAGTAAGGGTAAATGTTTTTATCATCTGCTTGATGCTCTATACGTTCAATTTGATGCCACTGGTATTGTGTATAATCAGGGAAGTATGTATCGCCTTCAAGTTCTGCATCAATTAGTGTTAAATACAGACGGTCAGCTTGTGGGAGAAAACTATTATAAAGATCTGCGCCGCCAGTGATAAATATTTCATTACATTTATTAGATTTTTTATCGGCAATATCCAATGCTTGAGCTAGCGAGGTGACAATCTCACAGCCTGCTATTGTTAGCTCAGGATTGCGTGTAACAACCAAATTTAAGCGCCCAGGTAAGGGTCTGCCGATTGACTCGTATGTTTTTCGTCCCATGAGTAGTGGACTACCCATGGTGGTTTTCTTAAAAAATGCCAAATCAGCAGGTAAATGCCAAGGCATTTTTTGATCTTTGCCAATAACTCGCTGATGTGCCATTGCTGCAATCATTGATATTTTCATTGCGAACCTGTTTACTTTACAACGCGTAAGGTAGGCTTTTTGCGTGGAGGTCGTTTAGTATCGCTCGAACCTTCGCTGCCGTTACCTTCATTATTGCTGGGTGGAGGACCACCATTTTGCTCCTCATTAAACATCATGCCTTGACCATTTTCAGCAGCATAGATTGCCATAACGGTATGCATCGGCGCATAAATATTATAAGGTTTACCGCCAAAACGTGCATTAAACATAATGCACTCATCATCGATCACAAGATCCTGCACGGCAGATGGTTTTACATTGAGAATAATCTGTCCATCATCCACATATTGTTGTGGTACGGATACGGTTTCATCCATCGCATTGATCACAACATGCGGTGTTACATCGTTATCCATAATCCATTCATAAATGGCTTTAACCAAATAGGGACGGTTTGATGTCATCATGGTCTTATTGCTTTCTCAGCATCAGATAACGCATTTTGGAACATATCTCTAGAGAAAACTCTATCCATATAGTCCATGACGGGTTTAGCATCTGATGCGGGTAAATCAATTCTATAGCGAGGTAAGCGCCAAAGGATGGGTGCAATGGTGCAATCCACTAAGGTGAAATCATTGCTTAAAAAATAAGGTTTTATTTCAAAGACTTCTGCCGCGGAGATAACGCTATCGCGTAACTCTTTGCGTGCATTATCAATGCGGTCTATCTCGCTACTTTCTAAATCTTTAGCGAGCGTATACCAATCTCTCTCAACACGAAATAATGCAAGGCGAGAATGCGCACGATTGACAGGGTCAACAGGCATTAAAGGTGGATGAGGGAAGCGCTCATCTAAATATTCCATAATCACACGCGCATCATAAAGCACTAAGTCACGGTCTATCAAAGTAGGAGCTGTGTTATAAGGATTTAATTGCGCAAGATCTTCTGGCATATCCTCTGGGTTTATCTCGATAATATCGACGGCAATATCTTTCTCAGCCAATACGATGCGAACTCGATGGCAATCAATACAGTCTGGCAAAGTAAATAGCGTCATAACAGAACGACGATTTGCAACTGAACTCATTTATAATCTCCCAAAAAAAAAAGCTATCCGCCTAGTGGGCGAATAGCTTTCGGATACTACACTAGTACACCAACCAGTTCAAACTGTCAATCTGGCTGAGGTAATATTACTTTTAGTGAATATCTTTCCAGTATTCTTTCTTCAACATGTAAGCAAATACAAAGAAGACAAGTAAGAATAGTAGGGTAAAGATGCCATAGGTTTTACGGTGCAACTGCGCAGGCTCACTAACATAAGCCAAGAAGTTAGTTAAATCATGAACCGTGCGATCAAACTCAGCAGGTGACTGCTTGCCAGGCTTTACCAACTCTAAATGATCAACTACTTTAGCGATCTTGTGAGACTTAGCTGTAGAATAAGCACTTTTAGGGGTAATTTTATATTTACCACCCTCAACGGGGTTCGCTTTAACATAGCTCTCCCCTTCTGCTTTTGTTGCAAAAGAGTCGACTTCAGACTTGTTTAGCAATACTTTATAGCTTGTCTTTGATGCAACATAGTCAGCAGCTTCTTTTTCTGTTGGGTATTTTTCAACAATCTTTTCACCCATCAGACCTAGCTTAAGTACATTATACGTTAGCTTTTCTTTTAACGCTTTGTTAGCCGCTTCTTCAGAGGTGAATGATGATGCTACATGACCGTTATGCATTAAATCATAGCGAAAAACAGGATCTTGATCACCTTGCAGATCAGCCAATACATTTGGCATTCCAACGCTATCAAAGATAGTGTTGTTAACACCAAAGGGGCGTGAGCTATCGGTATGGAAGCCTTTTAGATAATTATAAACCCAATCAGCCCCCCGTGAACGACCAATTAGCGACAAATCTGGAGGTGCTGTGCCAAACCAGTTTACTGCATCCTTAGCGGGGATAGCACTCGTCATTAAGGCGCCTGTTTTAGTTGGCTTATCATCCTCATCACGAGTAAAGATCAGATCTTGAATCTGTTCATCGCTAATACCTGTGTCAGTAGCCACGCGATTATAGCGGCTAAATTTTAAGGAATGACATCCTTGACAATAGTTGGCATAGTATTTTGCCCCCCGTAAGAGACTTATTTTGTCATGCACATCAATATCAGCAGGTTCTAAATGAACGCCACCACCCGCTGCATTTGCGACAGGAGAGGCAATAAAAGCTGCCATAATTCCTGCTGAAAGCGTTTTGATCAGTGTTTGCTTCATGGTATTAACCTTCATCCTGTTACCCTCTCTGGAACTTCCTTCTCTGCATTACAACGTCCTACAAATAGTGGTAATAACAAAGTAGATGCTAAATAGGTGGCGGGTAATGCCATCATCATCCAAAAGTAATGACGCTGAGGCCCTGTGAAACTATCGCTCCAACGTAGCCAGTCTGTAAATAATACCAAAGCAGCTAAGGCGATAAACCAAACCAGATACATTGCTCTTTTATCAGGGCGACTATGGGCAGCCGTCACTAAGAAAAATAAGAAGTAAATTTGTGTTGCACGCGTGCCTAACTCTCGGAAGAAATCAGTAACAGGCATGACACCTAAATAACCTAAGATTAAGAAGAACACGGCAAACCAAACGATATTAAGCTTGTGTGCTGTGTTTCTATAACGAATAGATTTAATTGGGTTTTTATCTAGCCAAGGAAGAATAAATAACACGGCAATCGCTGCAAACATCGCTAATGTTCCATACCATGGATCAGGAACGGCACGTAATACTGTATAGAAAGGCGTGAAATACCAAACGGGTGCAATATGTTCAGGTGTTTTCAATGGGTTGGCAGGCTCAAAGTTAGCATGCTCAAGCAAGTAACCACCGCCTTCTGGCATAAAGAATAAGATAGCGAAGAACACCATCAAGAACACCACGATACCTGCAATGTCCTTCACACTGTAGTAAGGATGGAATGGGATACCGTCTAAAGGAATGCCATTTTTATCTTTCAGTTTCTTGATCTCAACGCCGTCTGGGTTATTAGAACCAACCACGTGTAATGCAACAATATGTACAAACACTAAGCCAACTAAAATTAATGGCACAGCAATAACATGGAAGGCAAAGAAGCGGTTTAAGGTTGGGTCAGAGATAACAAAGTCACCACGAATCGTTGTGGAAACCACATCACCAATATAAGGAATGGTATTAAACAGGTTGATAATAACCTGCGCACCCCAGAATGACATTTGACCCCAAGGCAGTAAGTATCCCATAAAGGCTTCTGCCATTAGAGCAAGATAAATAGCCATGCCAATTAACCAGACTAATTCACGCGGACCTTTAAAGGAGCCATAAATTAGACCACGGAACATATGCAAATAGACGACAACAAAGAACAAAGAAGCGCCTGTTGAATGCATATAACGTATAAACCAGCCTCCAGGGACATCACGCATGATGTGTTCCACGGAGGTAAATGCCATCATGGTATCTGGCTTATAGTGCATCGTGAGTAAGATGCCTGTTACGATTTGAATAACGAGTACTAACATGGCTAAGGAGCCAAAAAAGTACCACGCATTAAAGTTTTTGGGCGCGTAATATTGCGCCAGATGCTCATTCCATACCTTGGTTAAGGGAAAACGATCATCAATCCAATTGACTAAGCCACTCATTATGCAACTCCCTTGCTGACGCCGACTAATATAGTGGTATCGGTTTTATAGTGATAAGGAGGTACTTCTAGATTGGTTCCCGCAGGAGACCCCTTCATGACACGACCTGCCATATCAAAACGTGAGCCATGACAAGGGCAATACCAACCACCTGGCCAGCTAGCGCCTAAGTCAGCAGGTGCTAGTTCAGGGCGATAGGTTGGGGAGCAACCCAAGTGAGTACAAATACCGATGAGAACTAAGTATTGCTCTTTAATCGCGCGATGAACATTTTGTGCATAAGCGGGTTGTTGTGACTCAACCTCTGAATCAGGATCAGTCAGTTTTGGATCAACACTAGGAAGCTTCGCAATCATTTCTGGTGTGCGGTTAACAACCCAAACAGGTTTGCCGCGCCAGATAACACGAAGTTGCTGACCTGCTTCAATCTTAGAAATATTGACTTCTACAGGCGCACCCGCAGCCAAGGCTCGCGCACTTGGTGTCAACGACATAACAAAGGGAGTCGCCATTGCTGCTGTGCCTACTGCACCAACCACTGAGGTTGCTGCAACAAGAAAGCGTCGACGACCCTTGTCTACTTTTGAATTTGCCATTAAGACTCACTCCCGAAAATTAACAAAAATGGAAAAAAATACAGATATTTCAGTTCTATTTAGTTTGTCTGCAATTAAAATAATACAAAAAAGACAATCGCTTTTTATTTTTATTCACAATTGTATTTTCAGTGAAAAGCTTGCAATTTAGCCCTGTGTTTTAAGTATATAAGTAATTGCTTAAATGGCGAGTATCCTCGCTTATGTTGTTAGCAAGGTCAAGATGTAATCCATAATTCACCCACAAAAAGTATATAAATAAATCTGATATATCCCAAAGAGAATAGAGAAATTATTGAGTCTAGATGTAATACCAAATACCATTGGTTATTTGGCAATCAACAGAGTCCAGCAGCATATGAATGATTAAACCAACCCCTATAATGCGTAAGTAGCGAAACTTAGGTAAGAAACACAGGGCAAGATAAATTGGAATAGCGATAAAGCTATGCAAGGGATGAAAACCAATACTACAGCGTTCTGGATCATAGAGTGGAGTGGCGAGCAGATGGTCACTATCAACCAGCATAGTGGCTATTAATAGACAGTAAATAAGCTTCCAATCATTGCGGAAGAATATTCCCACAATGATGGCGGGAACGATAAAGTGATAGGCAATATGTAAAATAACTGCATCCTTGCAATGTTTATAAACTATAGGCTTTAATCAGTTCTTCTACGATGCCCTTTTGATTCAGTCTGCACTACATCCGCGATATTCTTGGCAAGTTGCTCTGTCTCTGTGGGCGTATCTCCCTCAACCATCACACGAATTAATGGCTCTGTTCCTGATGCACGCAGTAAAACACGACCACGAGAGCCTAGTTGTTCCTCTGCTTTTGTGACAGCATCTTGAATGGGTTGATTGTCATTAAGGTCAATCTTCTTTTGAATGCGCACATTGATTAATGTTTGCGGGTATTTTGTCATCACTTGTTTAAGTTCATGGAGACTTTTATTGCTACTAACCATTGCATTTAGAATTTGCAGGGCTGCAATCGTACCATCACCTGTTGGAATACGGTCGCGAACAATAACATGTCCTGAGCCTTCTCCACCAAGAATACCTCCGTATTGACGTAATAACTCCATCACATAGCGATCACCAACATTAGCACGATGGAAATTTAAGCCCATTTTTTTAATTGCCTGCTCAAGTCCTAAGTTACTCATTAACGTACCAACAACATGCTCGCCTAATGTTCCCTCTTGATGTCTGTGTTGGGCGATAATGGCAATAGCTTCATCACCATCCACGACTTCACCACTATGGTCTACCATCATTAAACGGTCACCATCACCATCCAGTGCAATACCAATATCTGCTCGGTATTGCTTTACATTTTTAGTCAGTAGGTCAAGCGAGGTGGCACCGCAATTTTCATTGATATTAATACCATTAGGCTCATTTGCAATGGTGATAACATCCGCACCAAGTTCTTCTAAAACATGTGGGCTAACTTG
>JAGLBQ010000214.1 GCA_023146675.1 Cocleimonas sp.
GCACGCTCAATATCATTCGAGGCGCCTGTGGTCACTTTCTCTTTACCAAAGATCAGCTCTTCCGCCAAGCGTCCGCCATAGAGTGAAGAAATCTGACTTTCTAGATATTGTTTGCTATAACTAAAGCGGTCTTCTTCAGGCAGAAACATCGTAATACCAAGGGCACGACCACGTGGAATAATGGATACCTTATAAACAGGATCATGGTCTGGCACATTAAGTCCAACAATGGCATGCCCTGCTTCATGATAAGCGGTGTTCTTTTTCTCTTTTTCGCTCATCACCATGGACTTGCGCTCAGCACCCATCATGATTTTATCTTTTGCTTTATCAAATTCTTCCATGCTCACTGTGCGCTTATCGCCACGAGCGGCAAATAAAGCGGCTTCATTCACAAGGTTAGCAAGGTCAGCCCCTGAGAAACCTGGTGTGCCGCGTGCTAAAACAGCAGGCTGTACATCATCACCTAAAGGCACTTTGCGCATATGAACGATAAGAATTTTTTCACGACCACGAATATCAGGAAGTGGAACAACTACTTGACGATCAAAACGACCAGGACGAAGTAAGGCTGGATCAAGTACGTCAGGACGGTTAGTTGCAGCAATCACAATGACGCCTTCTGTGCCTTCAAAACCATCCATTTCAACTAATAATTGGTTTAAGGTTTGCTCACGCTCATCATTACCACCACCAACACCCGCCCCGCGTTTACGACCAACGGCATCAATTTCATCAATAAAGATAATGCAAGGCGCATGTTTCTTTGCTTGTTCAAACATATCCCGCACACGTGATGCGCCTACGCCAACAAACATTTCAACAAAGTCAGAACCAGAAATACTAAAGAAAGGAACTTTTGCTTCACCCGCTATTGCTTTAGCAAGCAATGTTTTACCTGTACCGGGAGAGCCTGCCAGTAAAACGCCGCGAGGAATTTTACCACCGAGTTTTTGGAATTTACTCGGATCACTAAGGAATTCAACGAGTTCATACACTTCATCTTTCGCTTCTTCACACCCTGCAACATCAGCAAAAGTAACCTTGATCTGATCTTCAGACATCATCCGTGCTTTGCTCTTACCAAAGGACATCGGGCCGCCTTTACCACCACCGCCTTGCATTTGGCGCATAATGTAAATCCATAATCCAATAATTAATAAGAATGGAATTGTATTGATAAGAATATCCAATAAAATAGAACGCCCTTCAGGAGGCTCTACTTGAATAGTGACATTATTACTAACCAAATCATCAATCATTTTAGGATCATTGATGGGCGCATAGGTCTGGAATTTTTCACCTGATTGGGTGACGCCAGTGATGACTTGCCCGCGAATCATGACATTTTGGACGCCACTATCTTTAACTTTTCCTAGGAACTCGGAGTAAGACATGGCAGAAGAGCGCGCTGCTCCTTGGTCTTGAAATTTGCTAAAGACAGCAACAAGAACGAGGGCAATAACAACCCACATTAATATATTTTTATTTAATTCGCTCAATGAAATTTCCTCAGTGAAAATGCGATCTGGTGATGTTTAAGGGAGTATCTTAGCATGATAATGATTAGAATTTAAGTTGATCAAAGACAGACCGATAGGAAATCTATGAGTGAAAGTTTTTTGCCACAACATAAACTTCCTTGCTGCGTGCACGTGATGCTTTGGGTTTTCTTATTTTAACTTGTCGAAAGCTACGCCGTACATTTCGTAAATATTCATCAGAGCCTTGACCTTGAAATAGTTTCACTACCAGTGATCCACCAGGCTTTAAAACCTCTCGTGCCAGCTCTAACGCTAATTCACAGAGATAAATTGATCGTGGCAGGTCAATACTCTCTACTCCACTTATATTGGGCGCCATATCTGAAATTACAACATCTAATCTATTATTTTTGAGACTGCCTTTTTCTAATACATCAAGAATCTCATCTAGGACACTTTGTTCAGTGAAATCGCCCTTAATAAATTCCACAAAAGGAAGCGGGTCAATATCCAGAATATCACTCGCAATAACGCGACCATTTTTACCCACCAATTTAACTGCATATTGACTCCAGCCACCAGGTGCAGCGCCTAAATCAATCACATTCATATTGGGTTTTATAAGCTTTTCTTTTTGCTGAATTTCTTCTAACTTATAAACAGCGCGAGAACGATAGCCATCCTGTTGTGATTTTTTAACATATTCATCATCGAAATGCTCTTGCAACCATGCGTTGCTACTTTTACTTTTTGCCATAATCAATGGATTATAAAGGATGCGCCCGCCTCAGCAAACTGTATAATCCCATTTATGAATATTTTATCAAAGTTACAAAAGAAGCAACTCAAAGGCATGGCACATTCATTAAAGCCAGTGGTGATTGTTGGTCAGCATGGCATGAAGGAAAGTATTGATGATGAAATTGCTCTCGCAATTAAGTATCACCAACTAATTAAAGTGAAAGTAGGTGTGGGTGATCGTGATGCACGCGATGAACTTATCGCAAAAATTACAACAACACACAATGCTATTCTAGTTCAGCGAATAGGTAATATAGCGGTGCTGTATCGCTTTAATCCGCAAAAGGGAAAACTTGATGGATTGAGCTAAAAACTTACGCTAAAATTTCTAGGTGATAAAATCCCTCAAAGCAACACCTATTTTTTTATATACTTTTCATATTTTTTTTCTTTTTCTTTAAACGCAGACTCATAGCTGGTGAGATTTTCCTCAAGCATTTGTTTGAATTGGCTCGTAAAATGCTCAATTGCAGTGTCACGATTTGCTTTATATTGCTCTAAATCACCTGAACCTGTTGCAACGATAAACGAGCTAAACCGTGCGGCTCCATAGATAAAAGAAGATCCAACAAGATCAGCGTTATGTTCTTCCATATACTGATTGCCTACATCAATATAGGCATCAGCAATTTCTTTAAATGTTTTATTGTTATCAGCGTCGCTCATCATGTATTCCTAAATTATTTAACGGTATGGAGAGAAACGCAGTCTATAGGTATAAACAAGCACTTTCAATATTGAGACACAATGAAACAGGAGTGAAAACTTTAGTTTTTCAAAAAAGGCAAAAATAAATCTATATTTGATTTTTACCGAAGATTTTGAAACAAAGATAAAAATAATTATGAAAAAACGCACTTTTAGTATTGATTGCACTAACAATAAATTATGTCCAAAGCTGCATAAAGTACTCACTCTTTTTATCAATAACGCCTTTCCTCCAAATGGTTCTGACTGTGCTCAAGCAACCCGAAGTTCTTTGCTGGAACTAAGTGAGAAAATTAAACGTGATACGAATAGTTGTGAAATTAGTGCACGCCAACGACCTTTGTTGAAAACTGCAATTATTTGGTATTTTGACGAGATTGAGGTGAGTAATAATCAACGGCAAGCACTTTTGCTATTAATCGCTAAACAAAAAAAGACCAAGCTGCAGCTGAAAAAAGATACCACAGAATTAGCCAAGCAATGACTTAACATCTACGTTACTTAAGCATGAGTTTATGAATATATTTTTAGTCGAAAAAGACAACAAGACCCGCCCTTTATATTTATTTTTTGATGGTATATCAAAAAGTCTTAATCTTAAAATATATAATAAATTTCAGTCTTATGTACAGTACGGTGATGTTTACTATGGCAAACAGCTTAAAAGTTTAAATTCAAAAATCTGGAAATATAAAGGCACTATTTATAAGCTTAGAGTTGATCACCGTAATGAATCAGCAAGGGTGCTTTTTTCTAAATCCAAAGAGGGTGATGTGAAAATTATTCACGCCTTTTTAAAATCAACAAGAAAAACACCCGCTAAAGAAGCCCAGCAAGCCATTAAAATTTTTCAAATGCTAGAATCCTTTGAAATGGTTATATGGGATAAACCACAGTAGTTCCCGCTGTGGAATAACACCTCTTAAATACTAATAAAAACAAGACCTTAAAATAATATTAATTTCACTTATTTAAGATGAATCAGGTTTTACCCCAGTGCTCGATTAAGCTGTGCAAAGCTGTTTGCTCTTTGGCTTGGGGTAATCTCTTTACCTAGTTGATGTGCAACTTGTGTAATAGAAATAAGTCCACGCACACAATTACGCCCATCATTATGTTGTAGTACCAGAAGGTGGTGGCGACGAGACTCTTCTAACGCAGCAACAACATCGGCAACATTTGCTTTTTCGATCTCCTCTAGTGGTATAGCTTCAAGCTTGCTGATGGGTGTCATCAAATCTTTTGCTTCAATATCCGTACGAGAACAGCCATTCTGAGTTGAAAATAGCATCGGTTTTTCACCCAGAATATCATTGGATGTAATTAACCCTGTGAGTTGCCCTTGTACATTACTAACAAATAACAAACGTACACCACAAGCAATCATTTTCTCATTTACGGCTTCTAGAGAAGCACTGCCTAGTATTTTGAAGGGAGAAATGATGCGTAAATCTGTCATTACACTTAGTGCAGGGGAGTCTTCTGATATTCTTTTGCTCGGATCACGCTCAGGAGAGACAAGGTTAACGCCTGCGGGGACTTGTTCTGGTTTTAGGGGGTGATTTGCTTCGACCATAATTATTTACCTTTTGTTTTAGTGTTTTGTGCCCTTTTGGATGAGAGATCTCTTTTTATAAGATGTTTTGCTTAATGTCCAATCAAAAAATAAAAAAGTTAATAAATTAACATTCTCCCTGAAAAATATAGCATTGACATTAACCCTATGCTAGTGGATAATCGCGCGCCTTGTGGGTATTGGTAAATTTTATTATTATCATACCCCTCCTTGCTCTGTTGCCATAAACCGAGCTGCCTTAATCCAAAAGGAGAGTTAAATTGAGACATTACGAAATTGTTGTTTTGATCCATCCTGACCAAAGCGACCAAGTTCCTGCAATGATCGAGCGCTACAAGAAAGTAGTAAGCGATAGTGAAGGAAATATGCATAGACTAGAAGACTGGGGACGTCGTCCTTTGGCTTACCCTATCGACAAGCTAAACAAAGCCCATTATCTGTTAATGAATATTGAATGTAATAATGATGCATTGAGTGAATTAGAGCGTTTATTCCGCTTTAATGATGCTGTTTTGCGTAATTTGACCATGCGTATTGATGAAGTCGCGACTGACGCTTCTTTGTTGAGCAAAGAAAAGCAAGAGCAACGTCCTAACCGTAACCAACGTAATAGACGCTAGTCGATCATTAAAGGAGTCACACTATGTCACGCAACTTTCGTCGCCAAAAGTTTTGCCGCTTCACAGCAGAAGGCGTAAAACAAATAGACTATAAAGACCTTGATACATTAAAAGCCTATATCACAGAAACAGGCAAAATCGTACCAAGCCGTGTTACAGGAACTAAAGCAAAATACCAGCGTCAGCTAGCAACTGCTATCAAACGCGCTCGCTTTTTAGCACTACTTCCTTACACAGATCAGCATAAGTAGAATTCATTATGGCCAGCTTTATAATGGCAGGTCGTGGACAGGCTGCATTTTTTATTATCCTCTCCACCCTATTATCACTCATACTGCCCCCTGTTGGGGTGTTTAGTGCTGCCGCCATTGCACTCATTACGCTGAGAATTAGCTGGCAACAAGGATTACTATATACATTCTTAGGTAGCGCGATACTAGCAATAGTCAGCTACCTGCTCAAGCAAGATGCCCCGCTTGGTGTCATTGCAGGTTTGATAGCATGGTTGCCCATCGTTTTTTTCGCCACCATCCTTGCACAAACAGGCTCATGGCAGCGCACATTACAAGCACTGTTAGCGGTAACGATGATAGGTGTTTTATTATTTCACGCCTATCAACCTGAACCCGCGCTATTCTGGCAAACAACGCTAGAACAACTGAAGCCAATGCTACAGGAGGCTTATAAGATAAGCAGTAGCGAAGCAGATACGTTGATTCAATCGATGTCTAGCTGGATGACGGGCGTGTTTATCGCGGCAATAGCCGTTACGGTAGCACTGGCATTGGTATTAGCGCGTCATTGGCAAGCAATGCTTTATAATCCAGGTGGTTTTGGTGAAGAATTTCGCCAACTACGCATTGGTAAAGTATTTGCCCTGATAATCGTTGCTTGCATTGTATTAGCAATTGTAATGCGCAGTACGATCGCCATTGAGATACTTATCATTGCAGTAGGTATCTTTATGCTACAAGGCATCGCCTTAGCGCATGGCGTTGTTCATCAACTTGAGATGAAGCCAGGCTGGTTAGTAGCACTTTACATACTACTTTTTATCCTGCTGGCGCAAATGTTTGTATTATTAGCTGCTTTTGGCATTATCGACAATTTCGTAGATTTTCGTCGTAAAATTGCCAAAACTGATCAACAATAAATTTAGAGATTACCTTTAATCCGTGATCTTGTTTAAGAAAACAGGTAAAAACCATGCAAGTAATTTTAATGGAAAGAATCGAAAACCTTGGCGCATTAGGCGATATCGTCGCTGTACGCTCAGGTTATGCACGTAATTACCTTGTGCCACAGCGCAAGGCTAAAATAGCAACCAAGATTAATCTTGAAGAATTTGAAAAGATTCGTACTGAGTTAGAAGCTGCTGAAGCAAAAATAGTAGCAGCTGCTCAAGAGCGTTGTAATGCTGTTGATAATTTAGAAATTCAAATCACAGCCAATGCAGGTCCTGAAGGCAAACTATTTGGTTCTGTCACAGTGCCTGAAATTGCAGCTGCCATCACAGAAGCAGGGCATGAAGTAGGCTCTAAAGAAATCCGTATGCCAGAAGGTCCAATTCGCATGATTGGTCATTATGAAGTAGGCGTTCACTTTTATTTAGATATTGATGCGGTTGTTAAAGTAGCCGTAGCGAATGAAGAGGGTGAGACTGAGCCTAAAATCATCGCGCCAAAAGAAAGCATCGGAACAGGCGATAGTGATGAAGATGAGGACGGTGCAGTAACTCGTCCTGATGCATCTGAGAGTGACGATGTAGTCGCAGAAAAAGAATAAATCCTACTTTTTAATTAAGTTGGATAGTATAGCCACCATTATCTGTGATAATGGTGGCTTTTTTATTGTGAAATTCCTAAGAAAGCTGAAATAAATTACCCATCCTATCCCAAGTGATTTCAGCATGGTTAAGAGCAGCCTTGTCTATCAACTATAAAAGGATGATAAACATACAATATAGATATGATTTTCAATCAATAAATATTTCAATAAAACACTTTACACACGCACCGTTCGTCGGCAAAATACCGCATCTCAACTGGTCAAATATCTTCCATAACACTATATCTATGGATAAATAAATTATTTATACACAACTGTCTTTATTGCTTTGCCTTTAGCCTGTCTATTTCGAGGTTAATCGTACGTTAATATTATATCTAATTGATAAACAAGAAAAAACACTAAAAACAATCATTTTCTATTAATTATAATATATCAATAAAGACAAGCATTTAACTCTATTTTATTCATTCTATTCACAGAGTTATCCACAGGCTTTTTTTAATTAGCAAATAATTTTTCTAAATCTATTTTCTCCTCGTTATTTTGGACTGATTAATGAAATAATCTAGTACAGCACCCCTAAGTTCGACTAATAATAATTTGATGGTAAAATAAGCATTTTTTAATCAACCCAAAATCTAATGTGCCAGCCAACTTATCAGATCAATCTAACAAAAGACAAAAGAAGCATTTAGCA